>NZ_JHEG04000001.1:0-195000 GCF_000760695.4 Tolypothrix bouteillei VB521301
TGATACCAGTCGCTAAAAAAGCAGTAGGGACAAAGCTGATGGTGAAGCACAGACTTACGGCTGTCCACATAGCAGAAGTTCCACCAAGGACAAGACACCACTTAGCGATCGCAATTCCAGTAGAGTGAAAAGTCCAACCAATGAAAAAGTTCAAGATTTTCTTCCTCAGAAAGAGAGTTTCTTCTCTGCGTTGCTTTTCAAGTTGCAGTGCTTCAACTAAATCCTTGGGTAAGAGGGTGTCGTCTGCGTATGCAATAACGTCCTCGCTACTGTTTTCTGAAAATTCTTCTGGTAACATAGGTTTAAACGTATGCAAGCAAGTCCCCTCAAGAAGAGCCAGCAGTATGACTTGAGGGGATTTTACCTATTTTCTGTTTCCTCAACTAAAATCCTAAAACTACTCTTTTGAGCCTGCCAATTAAATCTCCAAATCCACCCTCACCACCCGGTAAGTAGTTTCGTTGGGGAATGAGATCGGCTCGTTCGGCATCACCGTACTTTAAGTAATGTTCGGCTACCTTTTCTTGGTATCTGAGATCGGCATCCAACTGCTTGAATTCGGGACGGTTGAGTTGTTCGAGCTTTTGAGCATTGCCATCAACCGTCATGAGATTTGTATCGATCCAGGCTTGCAACTTCAAATAATCTACAGCGAGAGAATGACGCAAGCGCTCGATGTCCCGACTGTTAGTAAAATCAATAGCAATTTCTTGGCGCTGGTTTTGATAGCTTTGCTGTGCTAAAACTTGGTCGGTTAAAGCTTTGCCTATATTGAGGGATGAAGATGCAGACTGAGTGACAATGTTGGCGATCGCAACATTCAAATCCTCCGTTCCCTTGATAGTATTCATTGCGGCTTCGCGAACCCTGGGAGCGAGTCTGGAGATTAAAGCGCCTTCGCGTCCCATTTGTCCCAGCAATTTTAGGGATTCGCGGTCATTCTGTATGCACTTAATCAGAAATTCGGTACTGAGTCCGAAGTTCGCATTCATCGCGTTTTGCAATCGCTTGGCTTTTTTAGCCACGTGGTTTTTTAGTTTCATGCCAATCCTGTCTAAATTGTCTGTGATATTCCCGAAGTTCGAGGTTTCTTTGCTGCAAGGACTGCCGATCTATTAAGAGATAGATAAAGTTTCCAGCAACCAGCAACCACAAAAAACCCACAATGACGAGCGCATTCCTACGCTGAATTCTTTGAAATTCTAAGGCAGCTGAGAGCTTGTTTAGCTTGTCTTTTAAATTCTTGCTGCGACACTCCTAAGTCACTAGCAAACTGCTGTAAACCTTCTGATAAATGTTGTGAAACTTCAGTGTTGTTATCGCCTACATGAGAGTAAACACGATTAATCATTGCTGTTACTTTCTGTTTACTCTGTTGCTTTACGTGGTCGGCGTAAGCAATTAACAATGCTTCTGCTTCAGCTATAACGTCTTCTACTGAGGAATCAACCTGGTAGTCGAGTTGGTTTGCGATCGCAACAATATCAGCTTCCGATAACACAATACCCATGGAGGATGCTTTAGAAGAGACAAGATCGCGTGTTTGCCTTTCTGATTGCACAATAGCTCTAGAATCTGTCGTGCTATCTGAGGATGCTTCTTCAGACTCATAAATGACAGGCTCTATAACAGATTCTGGTTCTACTAAAGAGCTTGACTGATACTTGCGAATTAGAGAATCCAAGCAAACATGCTGAACTTCTTCAGTCAGTCGATTGCCACAAGAAGCAATCAGAGCGGAAATTGACTCTTTGATTTGGGAAAGACTAACAGAAATATTCCGCCGCTTCAAAGCACTTTGCAGTCGTTTAGCAAAATTGTTAAATTCCGTACCGTTAAATTCTGCCATAATTAATCCTGATAATAGTCTAAAGTTTTTTGGTCGGGGGTCGCCTCCACTTTGAAACGACCACCTTTTTCAAGATTTTCTTGAAGCCCGTGAGTTCCGCCCCAACCGTAATGCTCAGCTTTGACATAACCGTCAACGTTGGAGACAACAGTTAAACGAGGAAACTCATCAAGATATTTTTCCGTTGTCTTCGTAGTAATTACGTCTCCACGTTTCCGTAATTCAGCCATTCATCCCTCCTTTAATCAATACTGTTCAATATCAAGAATTTCTGTTTTATTGTGGTCAATGCGTTCGCCCGTGTTCCCTAATTCGGTGTAAAGAGAGCGAACATAATTTTTACAAAATTCCTCTGTTGGAACGCAGTCATGATTAACGTAAGGCTTGACTACACCTTCATAGTTCTCGGTTTTAACCAGAGCATGAATGATAAATTTCATTCGCCTTTTTCCTCTCTTAAAGCATCAATAACTTGACGCTGATAGTGAGAATTAGCCTTAATCAGATCGCTAATTAATGATGCTAAATCTTCACACTCTCCTACAAGATCCATGAGTCTTTCAGCAACGGAATTCACCTCGTTGACCAGTTGCTGACCAGCTTCTATGGTCTTATCTAAGGAAGTTTTCTTAATAGATAAAACCGCTTTTTTGTGGTTATAAACGACCATCTGACTTTCGCTCATCTCTCTTGTTGTCTCCGTATAGAAGTGCGTAAAAAATTACATAAAAGACTTGCTCTTTTGAATACCGTCGTGAGGACTTAAATCCAAGCCCAACTCGGTAAAAAGCCCTGTACATTTGCCATTCCTCAATTTGAGGATTGAGTTTTCGTATAGTTTCAAATACCTCCTTACCCAACCATTCGGTCTTGGATCTGCACTTTTGCTGAAACTGTGTCATGGTTGAGAGCACAAATTTGTTTAAGGCATGGCGGGGACAGTGCTTTTTAAAATTGGCGAAAAGTTTCAGGTTCTTAGCATTCAGTGCCAAACCAGTTTCCAGAAATTCTGTTTTATATCGAGACCACTGGAGAAAGCTGATTTGCTTCTCCAAGTACTCCTCAAAGATTTTGCGATAGGAGTCCATACCACTCCTAGTTCTGGTTCCGGGCATACGGCACCTTGCTTTTGCACGCTCCTCTGCACTGTTGCACTCTTAATATAGCACCTTCTAGTAATCCATGTAGAATACTAGAGGAGTTTTTAACTCCAAAAAACCAGTAGAAACCAGTTTCTCCTCAAAGTGAGGTAACCTTCATGGATATCACAAGTAGTCCGCATAGGGCGCAAAATATGAACAATAACCTAGCGCACTATGAAACAATGCCTGAAAGCAACGCACCAGACATGATTAAAATCAACTTCTCAGTTCCCCAGCCACTCTATGAAGAAGCGATCGCACTAGCGGAAGCAGAGGGGTGGCGGCCTGCTGAGTTATTCCGGATCTTTTGGGAGAAAGGCTTTGCCGTCCACGCCGAAGGTAGTAATAAACGCTTAGTTAACAAAAGATTGAGAGGTGGCAACGAACAAGAAAACTGAAGTCTCGAACGCTAATACTTAAGAGATGCTGGGATTAATCGTATACATTAACCCGGCTTTTTTACTATCCGTATTTTTTGACTGTTTCACACTTGAATTTTTTACTGTCTCACACTCCGAAGAAGTGCAAATCGTGTAAATAGAATATACTACAAACATAATCTCGTTGTTTCAGCGGTTGCACTCCACCTTGAAAGAGTGCAAAAAACGCTGCATAAACTAGAATTGGTTGGTATAAAACTTGCATTTATGGGTTGGGAGTGCGATCGCGGTTTTACGCTTTGAGATGATGCAAAAATTGGATTTTTAAAACCAAGAGAAAATGCCATGTAGGAGCTAGTTCGGTTAGGCGATCGCGAAGAGTGCTTGTGTATTCGATTTGACTTAAATACAATTTATGGAATAGTTCCATTTTTAGGCTGATTTAGTGACAAAGAGAATATTAATTCTATCGGCTAATCCACAAGGTTCTATGCAGCTCTGCTTGGATAAAGAGATGCGAGAGATCAAAGAGGGACTCTTGCAGTCAAGGAAGGGCGATCGCTACTTAATCAAGATAGTAGGAGTAAGTTACAGGGATATGGTTCGTGTGGTACTTGATGACTTGTACCTACGCCACTGAACAAATGTGAGTTGTCTGCCCAAAAAAGCCTCAAGCGTTTTTCGATACTCATCAATCGAGTCTAGCTTGACTTTAGGCATAAGTATTTTTACTCTTGTTCCTCCTGCGTCTGATTTTTTCTCAGTTCGGAATTGATCAGCCGACTGTTAGCAGTTTCCGTGTATGCGTTTAACCCCATAAACCACAAAATTCGATAGAATTCTGCCGGTTTCCATCCGTCTGCTTCTGCAATCTCCAAAGCTTGCTTGAGTATTGGCTCGGGAATTGCAAACTCAATCCTTGTCATTTTAGGAGCGTTTGTTTCTGGCATCTGTTCAAGCTTGACAACACTTTCCGTATGCATCCTAACAAATAGTGGCTTCTTATGGGATACTAAACCAAAATTTTTGCTAAAAACATTAAAATTCTTTACAAACCAGTACAGCAGTACGGTGCAAATTCCATAATCTTTGCGTAATACAAAGGTAATCTTGACGTTTTAGCGATCGCACTCTGGGGCTTTGGAGTGCAAAAAGCTCTACTATATGGATATCTA
Source organism: Tolypothrix bouteillei VB521301 (assembly GCF_000760695.4). Lineage (GTDB taxonomy): Bacteria > Cyanobacteriota > Cyanobacteriia > Cyanobacteriales > Nostocaceae > Scytonema > Scytonema bouteillei_A. The sequence continues at coordinate 4,547 of NZ_JHEG04000001.1, forward strand.
AAAGGTATAAAGCAAGCAGCCTTGGTGTGGCAGGCATTACAGCTTTACAGCACTAACGCAATGCAAAAATTGGGGTCGCGGGACCCCCCAAAAACCGCGTGTATGAGGCTAGCTGCGGAAACGTCGGGGCGGGAGATGGATTGGAACCGGGCGCTCGTCGAGCTTGGGCGTGATGGCATGGTGTTTGTGGTGCGATCTGAAAGTGTGGGAGCGACAAAGCCCGTCATACAATTACCTATCTACAGGCAGTAGACAATCCTTAAAGGATAGACAAACATAAGTTCAAGACAACTCCAGAGAAATCTTAACTGAAACAGTGCAGCTACCCCAGTCTGTGTACACAACTTACAGTGAAGAAAAATGAAGCTGAACCAAAAAATAGCAATTACCACCGCAGGCGTAGCCTTGGGCTTCACTACAATGAAAGCTAACCCAGCATATGCTGTCGTCCGAACTGTTGATTTCACGATCGATGATGTCACTCAAAGTGCTGCTTATGGTGGAGCGCCATTGCTGATAGAGCAACCGCTTTCAGGTTTTTATAGCTTTGATGACGAATCAACACCCATCACAGTACCTCCTGCGTCTCTCAATCTTTCTGTATTTCCTTTAGTGGATTTTAATTTTGACTTTTTGGGACGCCAATTCTCTGTTGAGGATATTAGCGGCTATGGTGGCACGGCTACAGACTTGTTAATTGGCGGTTCTATAGTGGAGGGTAATAATGTAGAAACAAATTTTTCCATTTTTTCTATTTCCAGACCGGGTTTTGCTGAACCGCGTTTTAATGGCACTGCTATTCGGGGTCCTTTTGTATACTTTATAGAAGGCAGACCGCAGCTTTCTTTACGGACTCAAAGAGTTCCCGAACCAGCAACTGTTGGTAGTCTGGCTCTGTTAGGGCTCTGCAGTCTTCTTTTGAAGAAAAAAGTGGCATCCGAGTGCAGTCAAAAGGATTGATGAAAGTTTTATTTGGATGGGAATTGGGAGGCGGACAGGGGCATATTCATCGCTTAGCGGCGTTGGCTCGGATACTGGAACCATTAGGAATTGAACCAGTTTTTGCCTTAAAATCTTACAAAATCAAAGGTATCGGTTTCCCATGGGAGATTGTCTTTGCCCCGAGCCTGCCTTTTTCTGGAAGGTCGGAATCTTACACATTTGCAGATATTTTAGAAACCTTTGGCTTTGGTAACCCTCATTTGTTACGATCGCATTTGTTGGCATGGCAGTCGGTGATTTCACAGATCAAACCAAGTTTGGCGATCGCCGATTATGCCCCTGGGTTGGTGTTAGCAGCTAGGGGTGTGATACCTACAGTTGTTGTAGGAGATAGTTTTGCAGTACCACCAAGAGTTGAAGTTTTTCCACCTTTAAGATTACCCGTACCACACCAAACTCAAAACCGTGCAGAACAAGTTAGCAATACGATTCGTGAAGTGGTGAAATCGGATGCATTTTTGGGGGAGATTTTTTGTGGAGATGCTAATTTTATCTTTGGTATTCCCGAATTAGACCCTTATGGATATTTACGAACCGAGCGCGATCGCTATCTGAGCATACACGTTACACCTATCCCAAGAAATTTGCACAAACCTGAAGGTCCTGCTTGGGCTTATTTATACGATGACTATCCTTACCGAAATCTAGTACTGCAAACCCTGAAACCTGAATGTGAGTTTAAATCTTTAACAGAAGTTTTGTCCGGAAAGTCAATGGCAATTCATCATGGGAGCTCGACGACCGCTATTGCTTGTTTGCTTGCAGGTATTCCTCAATTGGTCTTTCCTCAAAGTCTAGAACATCGCCTGAATGCGATCGCACTTTCTGGGTTAGGGGTAGCGAAAATGGTTTCTACTCCTACATGGGAGAATTTGCTCGTAGCACAAGCTGAGACTTATGCACTGACTCCTAATGCTTTGCTTTTGGCCCAAAGGCTTGCTCATTGGAACCAAAACTTCGTGTCTGTTTTTGTGAAAACCTGTCTTGATTTTTTGGCAGGAGCGTCCGCCATAGATGCGTAGCGCTCACCTCGCTAACGTCAAATATTTAAAACCGGGAGAAAATGCCATACGGGCGCTAGTGCGGTAGGGCGATCGCATGGTACTTTACCGCCGCTTAATTCTCGAACTACCGAAACCGCGAGAAATTGAACTCAACGCCCAAGTCATGTCCAGTATCAATAAACAGCTGCCATCTACCTCGAGCAAGGCTGACGAATTCAATATCTTGCACTGGTTTGGAGAAAAAAAGCTGAGAACGCTTATCTGCAAATCGCTTTTACTTTTATTCAGCCAGCCCTATGTACTAACAATATTATCAGGTAAAAACCTGAACTAAAGGCTAGGGACAAATTCAAGGTTTGAATGGTAGGTTGTATGTTGTAAAACAGGCGCTTCTCAAGTCTTCATAGTTAATTTTTTGATAGCTGTAACTTATTATACTTTTAATCTAAGCATTTCCGATTGGGATTTAGTGCAAGCTGTTTATGAATTCCCCATATAGCTTCAGTTGAATACTGTTTACTCAAGAAACTACAATGCGTACACTCAAATGGATTTTGATTGTGATGGTAATAATCGTAGGAATCTTTACTATTCCTACCAAAATAGCGGTAGCCCAATCATCCAATGCTCAGCCTACTTGGTCCAGATTTATTTGGCCGCTTTGTGGACGAATTAAAGAAGAGTTTGCCAAGACTCCAACCACTGATGATGATATTGATAAGAATGGTACAATAGCGTGTGATGTCGCTCGTATTGAGCAACAAGGTAAAACCGATTTTCCCATTTATTACGGCTTCGGCTATCGAAACTTTCGAGACTCTACTCGTGCTATCTCCTTCCATCGAGGACTAGATTTAGCTACCCCCGGAAACACACATAATAAGGATAACGATAATCCAGTTTTTGCTACAGCAAGTGGTTTTGTTAAATCCGTTACCTGTGACAAAACGGGTCAGACAAATGCAGATTTAGATAATAAGCCTCAAGAATGTATAAGCGCTCGCGACCAAAAAGTTGTATTGTTGCATCCTGCTAATGGAGCTTCACAATGCTCAACCACAAATCCATGCCTAATCTCCGTTTACGATCATGTTTACGTTACCGTTTCTGGTCAAGATCCTCTTGTTAAGCCTGGGGAGACCGTAGTTAAAGGTCAACATATCGCTTGGACAGGAACGAGCCGCGAAGACAATTTCGATCACATTCACTTTGAAATTCGAGATCCCTATGAGCGAGCAAAACAGGCAAACGTAACGACTTCAGGTGGAAGTTCTTTCGCTAAAGATGCCCGCAACCCCATGTTTTACTTGCCTTATCTAGTCTTAAATAACCCTGAACCACTCAATATTGAAATCACTGAAACGCCAGTAGTCTCCAATCCTGGTGTAGATGTTTGGGTCAATCTCACTGCAAATCCAAACTACAACTTCAACTTAAAATCCATCCAAGTTAAGTCTACCTATGAAGACAGCAATGGGACACATCAGCGGGCGTTTGTGCCTACCTTAAGAACTTCTGGTACCAACGTCAAAGAGTACATAGTTAACAATAGCCTTTTTGATATAGATGAGTGGAGCGTTCAACATACACCATTCCCGTCTGGTTCCACCCTATGGGATAAAGAGAAAACTGAGAATCCATACTTCAAGAATACAAATTCTACCGAACCGGATCAATTCTTAGAGAAAAATGCAAGCACGACTACTCTTCAAGATGGTCATCGTTACGCAGATTTCGACTTCAAGCTCATTACTGTAGGAGAACGCCGCGATAATACTATAGGGAATGAATGGTACACACTAAAAGTAGGCTTCACCGGTATTGAAGATGCTCCTGCAGGCACAACACGTTGTTACGAAGTAGAGGTTGTTACGGCTTATCCCAATCCCATAACTAGTAGTCAATTTAGAAGGCTTAACCAAACTAAAACTGTAACACAGTGCTTCACCTAGTAACAAAACTCATGGCATCACCTCGAATGAGAGTGATGCCTTTACTATGATACCCAACATCAGCAATTACAAGAACTTCAACATGGTAAGCGATACGACCTACCCGTATCCTTCTTGCAATTGGCTTATCGCATTCTAGTTGGAATCCGAAAACTGAGTTGCAGCTTTTTCATCAAACTGAAAAATGACCCCGTTAAACATACCTTGTTTTTTGATATGACCGTAGCGTAGAGACAGTTCCATCTCTGGGGCTAAAACACGTTAAATCCAAGTATGGAAAGGGTTTGAGACAAAAGTTTGTATTTAATTAAGAGCTGGGATATTTAAGAGTTGGGTAGGAGAAAACTCCGACTCTACTAGGAGTTAACTCTTATGTTGTCAGATGGTAACGTTATTTAAAATAATAATTTAATTGTTAATTTCCTACATTTTGGCTCAGTTAAGTGAGAACTGAGTCGGAGTTGGGTAGAAGTGGGGTAGGAGTTGGGTAGGACATAACTCTCATCAGTAGAGCAATGTAGTGATAATCACAAATAGCTTGCCGAGAGCCTCTTGGTCGTTTGGTGTTGCGATCGAATTGTCTTTTGTAAGAGTAACAAGCACCCATCGGGGTACTATCACTCGCATTTCTCCATTGTGTAGCATTAAACCAGGCAGTATCGGGGTTTATCCGACCGGGTGCGAAATGCACTTCAAAAATTCAGTCATCGAATCAACGTAAAAGACCCAATGGAAGTGGAAGGGGTTGTGTCATGGAATTTTTTGCTCAAACATTGTCAGCCGATCCGGGATTGGTGGGGTGGTGGGGATGGGATTTGGTGTTGAATGAAATTGATACTGAGCGGGTATTGATTGGTTGTGCTGGTTTTAATGGTTACCCCGATACGAAAGGCAATCTTTTACTGGGGTACTGCGTGTTGGACGATTACCAAGGCAAAGGTTATGCGACGGAGGCGGTTGGGGGATTACTGAGTTGGGCGTTTGAACAACCGCAAGTAGTGTGATAGCAGACACTTTTCCAAATCATACTGCATCAATTCGAGTGATGAAGAAAAATCACATGGTGTTGTTAGGTGCTGGTGGTGAGGAAGGAACGGTGAGGTATGGGATTGTGCGTTAACTGGTATGCGATCGCCCTAGGTTTACAATTAGATTAAAACTCCGTCTGGCAAAAATGAGTATTGACTTTAGAACCTGTACTGAGAGTGATTTTGACATAGTACAAAAGTATGTACTTTCTCTTTATCAAGAAGACCTGCTAGGGATGAAAATGAACTCTGAAAAAATTCAGAAAACTTTCCGAGAATTCACTCACAAACCCGACAAGGGACGCATTATAGTTTTCGATCGAGACAACACAGTTGTGGGCTATGCGATCGTTGTCTTTTTTTGGAGTAATGAGTATGGGGGCGATTTCGTTGAGGTAGATGAGCTTTTTGTGCAGAAAGGTTATCGAGGTAATGGTATTGGTACTGCTTTCTTTCAATGGCTAGAAAAAACATGGGGTACTTCATCAGTAGCTCTTTCACTTCAAACAACTCCATCCAATGAACGCACACTCGCTTTTTATGAACGTATGGGTTTCCGGGCTTCCCCAAACCACCATCTTATGAAGTTGTTATCACCGGAAGTGACGGAATTCTAAGTAGCAAAGATAATAAATTACACTTATATGCGGGGCTCGGAACGCGATCGCTCCATTGGTAACAGTGTGGGTCAATTGAGTTTGGTGGAGCGGTGTACGGGGAACGCAGAATATATTAGACAGCTCAAGCTGCCCAGAGTGCGGGGCGGGAGTGGATACAAAGAGGGAGTTGAAAGCCGCCGATAAGCTTTGCTTAACAGATCGAGCCGTATCGCGACAGAAAAGCCACAAGTTATCAAAACTAATGCCAAATCTATCATCTTTGACTGACACAATTTCTTCTAAACAAAGAATTTTCGGGTCTTTAATTGTAAGACTTTGAGTGCTTGGTTTACTGAAGGTAGAGTTGGAGGTACGGGCGGCGGCAATAGTTATAGTGCTACATACCAAATCATTGGTGATATATTGCTCTTGAATCAAGAGAACTTCGTGTCCTGGTATAACGTATGTCCATAGAATTAACTGGCGTTCAACGAAAGCAACTGAATGAAGAAGGGTATTTAGTATTAAGGAATTTGCTTTCTAGAACTGAGGTAGAGGAGCTTAATTTACATCTTAATGCCTTATGGAAGCAAGAAGGTGAAAAGGCAGGAAGTGAAAATATCAATAATGCTGAAAACAACGTGCGCCGCTTGGCAAACCTTGTTAACAAAGGCGATATTTTTCGTCCTATTTTTAGCCATTCCCTAGTTTTAGAAGCTGTCAAGCTTGTGCTGGGTTCTAATGTAAACTTGGCTATGTTAAATGCACGTGATGTTTTACCTCACTCAACAAACCACCGGCAAAACTTTCACTGTGACAATGACCCCGAACAAAATGGTGGAGTTCCCGATCGACGCGGTTATTTAACTTGTACTGCTATCTGGATGCTCAATGAATTTACCGCTGATAATGGTGCAACACGAGTCGTAAGTGGGACTCATCGTTCGGGTAAACTTCCAAAGCAGCTTTTGCACGATCCATCAGCACCCCACCCAGAAGAAGTCATCGTAACTGGTAATGCAGGAGATGTCTGCATTGTCAATGGAAATTGTTGGCATTGTGGAGGTGCTAATCGAAGTTATGCTAACCGTTGTGCCCTGTTAGCACACTATATACGCGCAGACCTTCCACGTGCAAAACACCGTCAACAATATCTAGCGCCAGAAGTGAAACAGAGAATGTCGCTCCAAGAATTGCAACTTTTAGGAATCGAGAAGTAGATTAAATTTCTTCATTAATAAGGTTTTTTATCAGGAAACAGGAGATTCATTCGCTTTTCAAAAAGCTTTCTCTCCTCATGGTATAAATCTTCTATTTGCTCAACAATCTCTTGAGAAATTCCTAGAGTTTCTGCTATCAACTTGACCTTTGACCTTTCAGAATCGTCAAAATCTTTATCAGCACAACAAGCTGCGATCGCATCGTAAACTAAGCATCTTTTTCCGGCTTCTACAGTGGAAGCAAGCTCTTCAAGATTATCGTTACCTTCGTAGGTTTTCAAAAGTTCGATTAAATTTGCGTCTCCTCCAGTTGTCGCCACGTAACCAATAATCCACTCTCTTTCAGCTTGGGACAGTGTTCCATTGCCTTTAGCACAAATAGCAAGTGCTTTGCTATAAGCTGCGATTTCTTCAGTCGGTGGAACAGTGTTGAAACCCCACCTTTCTTTATATATCCATGAATAGACTATTTTTTTAAGATCTGAATCCATTTTTTTCACTTATATAATTTCTTTCACTATTTTACAGCACTGTTAATATTTCTTCGGGAGCAGCGAGTTCTATTATATGGGCGATAAGCCAACTGCTGCTCGGGAGTACAGATCTATCGCTCCGGTCAGTGCATTTTCGATATGATGATATTGAATTCAGCAAGCGTAGATTCTTTCGTAGTTCGGTGTGATAAGTGCTTGTTATTGGAACTTTTAGGGTGAATGCAATGGAAGATGGGTCTTTTTTGTTATGGTTTTCCATTTTTCTGTCTCAGTTCTTTTTGTGGTCCACAATTTTTACGTCTCAACAACAGCAACAGCTACTACAGCAGCAGCAAGCGGACTTACTGCTACAACAGCAGCAAGAGGAACAACGGCGACAACAACAGCAAGCAGACCTACTGCTACAACAGCAGCAAACAAATCTACTGTTACAACAACAGCAATAGCAGCTATTTGTTTGAAGTAAGGGAGGTGTCAAGTTTGCTACAATTCCCCTATTGAATAGCAACAAAAACTATGTCAGGTAAAGGATTTGGGCAACGCCAACCAACCAAAACCGATAAATTAGTCGATCGCGCTGTGCGTTACTGTCAAAAGCGAGAGCCAGAAGGGCTCGACCAAATTTTTGACAATTTACCAAAAAACTGGGTTTAAAGCCCCGTCCTTCAAGGACGGCTTTACATTATTTTATCTAGCAATATAGCAGATAAAATATGTTATAATCAGGACATGATAGTAAGAGAAGCCAAGCTAAAAAACGGAACCAAAGAGCAATACTTAGCCCTTGATGAGGCTATCAGAACAACGCAGTTTATTAGAAATAAAGCTGTACGGTTTTGGATGGACAATAAAGGAGTTAGTAAAGCTATTTTGTACAACTTATGCAAAGATTTGGCAGCAGAGTTTCCTTTCGCAAAGAAGTTAAACTCTGCTGCTAGACAAGCTAGTGCTGAACGGGCTTGGGCTGCTATCTCTACGTTTTATTCACGATGCAAAAAAGGTTCGGGGAAGAAAGGCTATCCAAAATTCAAAAAACATTGCCGCTCGGTAGAGTACAAAGTTTCGGGATGGAAGTTATCAAGTGATTGTAAATCAATCACCTTCACTGACGGCTTTGAGGCTGGAACTTTTTCTATATTTTGCAACAATGAAACTCAAGAAGACTTGCACAGATTAAAGATTAATCGGGTGCGAGTAATTAGAAAAGCAGACGGTTATTATGCTCAGTTTTGCTTTGATGCTGACCGCAAGGAAACAGGAAAATATACGGGTAACGTTGTTGGGTTAGATTTGGGGTTAAAGTTTTTCACCAAAGATCAACACGATAATGCCGTGATATATCCACAATTCTTGCGTTCGTCAGAAAAGCGATTAAAGAAAGCCCAACGCCGTCTGAGTAAGAAATTCGTCAAGGGTGCTAAACCCCAATCAAAAAACTATCACAGACAAAGGAAAAGACTGGGTAAAATCCATCTAAAAATTCAGAGGCAGCGTCAAGACTGGGCAATTAAGCAAGCTCGGTGCGTAGTCCACTCTAACGATGTGGTTGTCTATGAAGATTTAAAGATTGCCAATATGGTAAAAAATCATCAATTGGCTAAGTCCATTTCTGATGCTGGTTGGTATCAATTCACTCAATGGCTAGACTATTATGGCAAGATTTGGGACAAAGCAGTTGTGGCGGTGTCACCTAACTACACATCACAAGATTGTTCTAATTGCGGTCATAGAGTGAAAAAATCTCTCAGTACCAGAACGCATTCCTGTCCTAAGTGCAAAATTGAACTATGCCGAGATACCAATGCGGCTCTGAACATTTTGCAAAAAGGAATGAAGATACTCGGTACTGAGTGGCAACTAAACGGTACTTCTGGGCAAGAAGAATCCGCCTCTTGCGAGGGAAAGCATGGGGAGAAGACCGCCTCTACTATTGAAGGGAAACTCGATATAGCAAGTGGACTTCTGTGAACCATGAACTAGAATCACCGTGGCTTCAGCCCGGTGAGTATGTCAACCGTGCAGCTTAACAAACAAGTACTCTACGCTACGGTTGCAGCGCTAGAACAAGATATCGATTCGGTCAGTTGGCTGTGTGGTTACTTGGCATCTGAAATTAATGATGTTTCAGACAATGACAAATCTCACAAACCCATCTCTTTGCTATCCAAACTTCTTTTAAAATCTGGGATGGTGCTTTTTGAAGATTTCATGCCCTACACTGGGTGTCGAATTTCTATTATTAATCAGGAAAAGTTTGAGTCGCTGCCTCCTACGGTCCGAGCAGCGGTAGAAAAATCATTTGAGGTGATGGAAACCAGTTCGGAAGAAGTGCAAAAGATGAGTGAAGCACTGTTACGGGAAATGGAAGTGGGGTAAATGCGGTACTTTGTGTTGCTTGGGTTGAAAGCGATACGGCAAGCCATTATGCCTCCAACTTATTGCAACTCGTACAAAACCCTTAAGTAGTCGCATGAAAAAATCCGCCACAATTGAAGGAAATTACCGCTATCTACTGAGGCGTGAATGGGATGACAATGCAGGACAAACGACTTTTGTGATGCTTAATCCAAGCACTGCAGATGCTTCTCAAGACGATCGCACGCTCTGTAGGTGTATTCATTTTGCTCGGTTCTGGGGTTATGGTTCTGTTGAAGTAGTCAATCTCTTTGCTTACCGTGCGACAAAACCCCGCGATTTATTTCAGGTAACTGACCCTGTGGGTTCAAAAAATAACTCTTACCTTCAAGCGGCAACGGAGCGTGCTGCATTAGTTATTGTTGCCTGGGGCATACATGGTAGTTTTCTCAATCGAGACCGGGTAGTCCTTTCTTTAATTTCTGCTTGCCAATCTCTCTACTGCTTGGGTCAAACAAAAGCTGGGCATCCGCGCCATCCACTTTATATAAAAAATAGTGTGTATCCCATGCAATTGTTGTTATGACTAAAATGTCTAGGACTTATAGTTTTTCTCACCTTGGATTTTTGAGCGACTGCACTCTACTACGTATTCAAGTAACATTTACTACTACACGTAGTTTAAAATGGGAACGCTTAAAATCGTAACATCTACAAGTTATCTATTGCATCAATGCTGCCTTCTGAATCGAGCGCTTACCACTCGCCATGATATTAATGCGACAAACCAAATGACAGCAAAAGGGAAGGCGACCAACCCTAAAAGGAAATATAAAGCTAAGTGCCATTGACTGCGTTGAGAAAACTTGATAGATAATTTCATCCATTGTGGTAACATCCAATCATCTAAAGGAACTTCTAGTTCTATCAGAATCTGGTGTGCTTGGGAGCCAGCAGCAAATCCTTCTGTAACTTTACCAGTCTGATGATAGATCTGAGCTAGAGCTTGTAAGGAAGAGGCTTCAGCACGGCGATCGCCAATCTCTTTTCTGATAGCCAGTGACTGCTGATAGTAATTAATTGCTTGTTGGTGTTGCTTCAAACAATTGTAAGCATTACCCAAATAACTAAGCGAAGAAGCTTCAAGAGAGCGATTCCCAATTTCTCTTACAATTGCTAACGACCGCCGACAGTAATAAATTGCTTTTTGGTACTTCCCCAAGGAATGGTAAACATTACCCAAATTCTGGAGAGAAGAAGCTTCCCCAACACGATCTCCTATCTGTTTTCTAATTATCAGAGATCGCCGATAGTAACGAATTGCTGTTTGATACTGTCCAAAAAAAGCATAAGGATTACCCAAATCGTTAAGAGAATTAGCTTCTCCAGTACGATCCCCTATCTCTCGAAAAATAGCTAAAGATTGCCGAAAGTAACGAATCGCTTTTCTAGGTAACCCCAAGAAATAATAAGCATTGCCCAAACTGCCGAGAGAATTAGCCTGTCCAACAAGATCCCCTATTTCTCGTTTAATATTCAGTGACTGCTGATAGTAATTAATGGCGTGTTTGTATTCTTTCAAAGAAGCGTAAACATTGCCAAAACCAAGCAGAGAAGAAGCTTCCCCAGCACAATCACCTATTTCTCTTCTAATATCTAGCGACTGCTGATAGCAATCAATCGCCTGTTGATACTGCGATAAGGAAAAATAAGATTTGCCCAAACCATCTAGAGCCACAGCTTCATCATGACGAGAATAAATTTCTTGAGATTGTCGAAAAGTTTGCAGTGAATATTTGTAAAACTCAATTGCTTGTTGGATTTGTCCTAAAATATTGTAAGTATGAGCTAGCTGTGTTAAATTACACGCTTCACCATAAGGATTTGCAAGCTCTTGAAACATTTCCAGCGATTGCTGATGATTATTTATCGCCAACTTATGTTGACCTAAACAACAATAAGCATGACCCAAATTAGCCAAGGCCCATGCCTTTTTAGATTTATCTTCTTGTGTATCTGGCTGCCATTCCGGTACAATTTGTTGGTATAGCTCAACTAAAACCGAACTAAAACCACTTAGTGCTAATGGTTTGTAGCAAATATCTATGATATCGTTGGCTAATTCATACTGCTTGAGTTTACAGTAGTGATAAATGATTTCCTGCAAGAGGATTTCACTACTAGATTGATAGTACTTAATGGCTCTTTCATGTGCTTCAGTTAAATCACCTGCCTTTTGTTTAACATAAGTCAAAATGAATGGGTGACACTGAAAAATTCGTTCGCCATTTCCGTCGCTTTCCTCTTGTAATAGCGATCGCCTAGCTAATATTTGTAAATCCTGCTCCGATACTTTCTCATCTGGTAGTTGAGCAATAGCAGCAGTAATATTGAAGGGTAGGCGATACACACTCAAATTTAGCAGCAACTCTCGTAATTTACCACTGAGGCGGTTAAAGGTGGCATCTAATATCTGACGCATCCAAATATCAACTTTGTGACGGTGTAAACCTTCCAACTGCTCATCTATCAAAAACTGACTTACGTTAGCTAAACCATACTTGTGCAAGTGAGTAATGTGTGGATGTAACTCTTCCTTATCGCGCAAAAAACTGGTCACTAATGTTAGCAATAATGGATGCCCTTCTGCCCTTTTGGCAAAATCCTGTAATTCTGCCTCAGTACCCAAAATTCCTAAAACCCTTAATAGGGTTGCACCCTCTTTTGGTTGTAATCCTGAAAGGGGTAGCCATTGCGACTTTATTTCTGGTAAATTTGGGCGTTCTCGTGAAGTTAGCAGAATTTTGCTTTTACTCCCGCATCCTAACCAACCTTGGAAAAACTGCTCGTAAAACATATCTAGAGATTGTCCATCCTTTTGCAGCAGACTTTCCAGGTTATCAATAACAAGTAAATACCGTCCATCCCGCAAATGGTTCACCAAAGTATCCACCAAACACACTTCTGGAATTGCCTTAACAGATGTGTATGCTATTCCTAATCGCAGCAAAACTCGTCGCGCCAACTCAGTAAAAGTTACTTCACGGTTGATATCTACCCAGAATTTCTTATCAAATTCAATGCTCTCATCTTCATAAATTTTCGATGCTAACGTTGATTTGCCTGAACCACCTAAACCCGTGATGCCAATCAGTCTAACACTATTATCTGCCATCCATCGGCGGATCTGCTCAACTTCTTCTATGCGCCCTTGCCAACAGTCCAAGCTGGGACGCATTTCATCAAGGTTAGGTATGATTTGCAGCGATTGCAAATCTTCTGCTGGGTTCCCGACTGATGCTAGTTGCTTCCCTAAAAAAACATTCCAGACATCACCGCCTATACGCTCGGCATTAACCGTGTCAGCATTAATAAACCCGCCACCAAATTGGGCGTTGCGTAAGTCATTATTCGAGACTTTTTTGGGGTCTTCGGACTCTGGCATGGGTTAACTTGGGCGTTCTGGGTTATCTGTATTATAAATGTCACCACATAGTAGATGGCTGTAGACTATTTCTTTTTCAACACGGGAGTCAAATGCTCTGCAATGCCATCTAACTGAATCACGCTGCACCCAAGCTTGTAAGCAAACTCAACGGATTCTCCATTACCCAACGTACTGTAAAAGCCTGTTGCAAACTTAATGGCTGCAAGATCTCCTACTTCTTTCTTCATCCCAATTACGTAGGGAATGTGACGGGCGATCGCTTCCGCCTGTACTTGGGAATAACAAGCGTTGAGGATGACACATTCAATGTGGTTTGCAAACAACTCGAACAATCCAGCTAACGCAACGGTATCTACCAGCTGTACATTCCCAGTTTCATCTTCCAGCACCAAACCATCATCCGTACCGTGACCGCTAAAGTGGACGATTTGTGGCTTGAACTCCAGTAATGCTTGATACACGTCTTGAACTCGTACAGCCCAACGCTGCTTGAGGTCAAAGTAGTTTCGTTTTTTGGCTCGTTGCAATCCGGCATCAATTTCTCTGACCTCTTCGTCCAATCGTAATGACATTGTGGTTTTTGGATTGGCTGCCAGGATGAGAATTATTTTGGCAGGGGAGTTGCTAGCTTCGGTTTGAGCAACTGAGTTGTAATTTGTTATGTTACCGCCTACTTGATGGGCAGTGATGGTGTCAGTATTGATGATACCACCCGCAATTTGAGCGCCTTGTAAGTTGAAATTATCTACTCTTCTTGGCATGGTATCTCCTTGATTGTTATAAGTATTGGCATAAAAACTGGGACTTTGTAATGCCGTCACTACCATAGTTTCCAAACTGGCAATTCTGTTATCTTTTTCTGCTATTAGTGCTTTAATTTCTTGCTGTGCTAGTGCTTTTAGTTCGTTATAAATAGTGAAATATTCTGCACTGAGTTCGGACTTATCAGCTGTAGGGGAAGTTTTTGCTCTGAGTAAAAATTTATCTTCACCTTTGACTTCCATCCCTACAATCCGGAGTTCTGCTTCTGGATGGTTCTCGGCGAGTTGCTTGAATGAGATAGCGATCGCACGTGGGTCAACGTTGGAGTTATGGTAAAGGTCGAGGGTATCAACAATGGGTTTGATGAAGTCAGCAAAGTCACCGTCTTTAAATCTTTCGTCCCAGTTGTCAGGCTTGCGTCGGGGGTTAGGGTCGTCAGGGGTGGGAAGTCTCATAAAGACGTAGTCGCACTGCACATCATCTAATTTAGTTGTACCTGTAATACCCCAGTCTTCAATGTATGCTCCAGTGAGGATAGCTCCAGTTAAATCTGCACCATTGAGTTGTGCTTGCTTCAACTTTGCTCCAGATAAATTTACGTTCTGCAAGTTAGCGTGGTTGAGGTTTGCTCTAACAAAACTGGCATCTTGTAAGTTTGCTGTTTTTAGACTCACACCTTCCATATTCAAACCATCCAAGTTTTTGGCTTGTCCCTTAAGCGTAACAACTAATCGGCGAATTTTAGGGTTGGCTAGGTAAGTATTTTCTAAACGAGCTAGCTCGATCCATTTTGCATCTTTCCAGCAAACTCGCGTCAGATCCGCATCTCTAAAGTCAGTATTTTTGAGAATCGCCTCAGTAAAATCGACTTCCGTAAGATTTGCAAAACGAAACGATGTGCCTCCAAAGGCAGCAAGAACAATAGAAATTTGGCGAATGAAGTTTGACGCTCGATCGCCAGCTAATGCCTTTATAGCAATATAAGCACTTATAAAAATTGCGATCGCGGATATAATTGATGCAAAAGCTGCTTCTGTGTTGCTTGTATGAATCGAAGCGGATACTCCAACACCAACCATAGCAAAAATCACTACTCCATAAATTGCCCACATTTTAGTTGCAGTAACTGCTACAGTTGCAGCAATTGAAATAGTGACAATACCCAAACTAACTACGATGATTGTAATGACTCCTGCTATAGATCCAGCTAGTAACTCAGCAGTTACAGTACCAGATTTAACAACCCCAGTTCCTAGCGAAAACAAAATTACAAGAATCGTTATAGAAATAGATGTAATAGTAGAAGTTACTATTCCTCTAAAAATTGTTGCAATAAAAAAAAGGCTTAATAAGACTAAAATAGTAGCATTATGAATTGGTCTAGAACTAAAATCTGAAATGACACTTGCAGTGCCTCGTTGAAATACAGTGGCTGCTAAAGTTGAACAGAAAAATGAAACACTCAGCACTAAACCTGCAAAAGCTGGATTTAAGCCTGCTTTTGAATTATGAAAATTAGCACCTGTAAGATTTTTATTTTTGAAGGACAAGCTTTTGATATCAGCACTGCTCAAATCCATATCTACCAGAATATTTTTATTGGATTAAGGATTACTTATAAAAAGTAATATTTATAAAATAAATATGTAAATTTAATTTTCTTTATTTTACAATTATGTATGACTTATTAATGCTTCAATTAGTGCTATTCATACAATTTAGGTAAAAGTTATAATTTTATCAATCATAGCATATTTCAACTAAATGAGGTACAGAAGCGCAGGATACCCACCCACAAGATTTATCCTATTAAATGTGTAATTCATTTACTTGCAAAGTGCTGTAAAATAGCAATCATAAAGATTTCAAGAAAACTATCTCTTATTTAGAGATTCAAAAATCATTTCTAATTGCTATATAAAAAAAACGGAAATTTACGGTTCTTCAGTATCTGTTAATTTAGCATAACAAGTACTGAAGAACCAAATTTACTATCTACCACACCGCACAGTAATCCAATAGCCGTCGATTTTAATTTGACAAAACCCTTCTTTACCAGAGTCTTCAGCTATTGTAAATTCAATGATATATGCATCTTGAAGATTTCTCTTTTCAAGAACTTCATTAAAATCTTTGAGAATAGGTGCTTGGCTGGGTTTAACTTTGTCTGTCTTTTCCCCAACTTGGAATCCAATTACTTTAAGGTTGGATAAAGAGTACTTTTCTAAAATTTCCTTACTATCTTTTAGGATATTTTCAAGATTCTGCTCGAGTCTTTCTTTGATTTGTTCCATATCTCCTACCCCTTCTCATTGTCTAGACTTACATTTTTATACATCAAGTGTAGTTAATCTTCCGGATTTTCTGAAAAATATAGATTGGGCAGGATATCTTGGTATGGGATCGTCCAAGTGGTAATACATTTGTCTGGCATTAAGTATAAAGGCTTATGGCATATGTAATGGGTATACGACGATCGCCTAACCAAGCGTTGCAAGGGCGGAAGATTAAACCAACTCGCATCATCATTTGACCTGAAATCAGTTCTTAGAAAATGTGAAGGTTGCAATTTGTCGCATCTTCCCCGATCCCCGTAACTCACGCTCAAAAATGCAACTCAGATTTTCTCAGTGTTAGATTCTCAAACTTTTTGGGCAAGATAAACCTAACGTCTCTGTAATCATTATCAAGTTGGAGTTAGGAGTCATCATGTCCCGTTTTGACAAAAACGTTATTGCCACCTTAAACCGCATTGCCGCGCAGAAAATCTTTGAAAAGATGCGGATTTTAAGGATGTCATCTACAGAAAACTCCAAGAGACGGTGGATTTGGGAACTGTTACAAAATGCCAATGATAAGGGTGCTATTGATTTTCCCGATGAACAAGTTGCCGTTAGGGTAAGGTTGACAGATGATTCTATAGAATTCAGTCACAATTACAGCTATTTTACCAACAAAAATATTGAAGGCTTAATCCGTCAAATTAGTTCGGATGATAAAGACTGGGGAGACACGGATAAAACAGAGATGCCCAAGACGATAGGGAGATTTGGTACGGGCTTTTTGACCACTCACCTGCTGTCAGAAAAAGTCAACGTGAAGGGGCTTTTTCAAGATGAGGGCGTTCTTCAAAGATTTTCTTTTCCTCTAGACCGGAGTGGTAGGGAACTCAAATCTTTAATTGAGAGTATCAACAATTCCTTTGAAGAAGTCAACACGAGCTTAAACGATTCTCCGCATATTGAAAATCCTGACTTTAGCGCTTGCAATACCACATTCGAGTACGAACTTGATGAATCGGGTAAAGCGATCGCAGAAGTGGGATTGGACGATTTAGAAAATTCCCTTCCCTACACGTTAATTTTTATCGATAAAATTAAACGGGTGGAGATTGAAAGAAGCAATTGTGAAAAAATCGTTTACGAGAAGCAAGCACCCACCCATCTAACCAAAGATATCAAAATTGTTGAATTTGATAAAATTCAAGGCGATCGCATCCAGAAGCTGTACTTTGCTTGCCTGTCCGAAGAACTGACAAGTATAGCCATTCAAATTGATAGAGATGACAACCAGACATCTATTTTACCTTTTAATAACGAAACGCCCAAAATCTTCCTGGGCTTTCCACTGATTGGAACGGAAGACTTTAACTTTCCCGTTGTTATCAACAATCCCTTTCTAGAGCCGACAGAGCCCAGAGATGGGGTATTCCTTACCATGAAGAATGAAGAGAACATTATCAACAATAAAAAGATAGTCCGAGGCTGTGTTGAACTTTACTTTATTCTTTTACAATATGCGATAGATAACGACTGGCAGAACTTGTACTTACTAGCCAAAACGGATTTACCAAACCCGTTGGATTGGGTTTCTACAGATTGGTACGCGCAACACATCCAAAAAGTCTTAAGAGCTAGATTAATGCAATCTAGTATAGTTTATACGGACAACCCCCTGTACCCGAAAATTCAACTGGCAGAAGCTTTATTCCCCTACGCCAAGTCAAAATCTAAAATCTCAACCATTTGGGATTTTGCTAATGCGTTTTTGAGCGATTGCCTGCCCAAGAAAGAGCACATTGGGTTTTGGTACGAGATTATAGACAACAGTTGGGGGAAAGATTTACGCTACACTTTAAAGCGGCTGGTGGCTGATGTTGCTCGATTTTCAAATGTAACCCAACTGAGCGATAAAATTCATCAATTTGAGGAAGAAGCATTACATTGGCTGAACAAGCTGATTGGCTTTGTGTTATCCGAAGAGCGGGATTTATTAAGCGAGTTTGCTATTATTCCCAACCAGTATGGGGAATTTAAGAAGAGAGAAGAACTTTGGACAGATAAAGATATTCCCGAAGAACTTAAGGATATCTTAAAGATTTTACAACAAGACTGGCGCAGTAAGCTAAAACACAATCAAATTACCAGTTGCGAGTTAGCGATCGCCAAATCCATTCAAGATATTGTTGATTCTATCAACAGAATCATTAAAGAAAATACCAATCCCAAGGTAAAAGATGCTGTTTTGGGATTGATTGCGTGTTTTCCCGCAGATAGCAGTTTATCTAAGAATGGCGATGAAGTGTTGGGATTTGCGAAAGACTTTTACCCAACTCCAGACAAGAAAATATTAGCCAATTGGATACCGGGGATTTGGCAGGAGTGTCAGGAATGGTTTATGAATCAAGTCTGCCATGATATCGACATCAAACAGAACGTTGCCAATCTCGCAGAATATCTCAATCAAGATGCTTTAAAGTGGTTGAGCGATTTTGTGAAGTTTGCTGTCAAGTATAATTTTGAAAGTTACTTTATGAAGTACGCGATTTTACCCAATCAGAAAGGGGATTTCGCTTGTAAAAAGCAATTGTATGCAGACTTGGGAGTTGATGAAGAGTTAAAAGATATTCTAGAGGAATTGGGTGATGATTGCCGCAGTAGACTGTTAGCTGTTGAAATCGAACTCGACCTGGATGGGAAAATTCATACTTCAGAAGATATTGCCCGTGAAATTACTAAAAGAGTAGAAGCTATCTTAAAAAATGAAGGTCTTGATAAAAGAGAAGAAAGAAATAAACGAGTTTTTTCCAAGCTCTTACTCTGGTTTTATGAAAATGAATCTTTAGCAGAGAAGATTTTTGGCGATTTATACGACAGGCGTTATCGTTTGAGAAGCGATGAGGAAATCATTGAGGATATTAAATTCAGACAAGCTATTGTTAACAATAAAAATGGCTATACCGAGCAAGAGATTCTCGAATTAATAAACACTCCCAAAGAAGAGCTATTTCGGATTTCTCCCGAAGATTTTCACAAATTTGAACAGTGGAAGCACAATCAAAGCCAAATGGCTCAACAAGTGGTGCAAGAAGAGTACAAAGAATTGGTTACCCCTCAAGAATTGCTGACGCGGTTGTGCATCTATTCTCCCGAAATGCTGGAACTGGCTAGGAGACGATTTAGAGGGACGAGAATTTACGAATATCTCCGCTATATCCCTCATGATTTTGCCGAGTATCCTTACGTAGAAGCAATCATCAGACGTGCTAAAAATAACATCATAGCTTATTTGAGCCAAACAGATGGTTACAATTGCGATCGCTGGTACGAGCAAAGCACGACTGTCATTGGAGGAATTACGAAAAATGATAGACCGATAACAATTGTGGTAAGACCCTCAGATAGAGGACAAGTTATCCTCTTCTATAAAGAAGAATTCGATGCTTTGGAATATCCCGAAACCGAACTGTGGGTGGATAACGATATCAGGCAGGAAATTATCACTCTTGGCAGGGTCTTGAAAAATACGGGGATAAATCGGATACCTTTGTAGGGATTGTCAGGAGCGTTGGGGGCGCGATCGCTCGATCGCGCAAGCTGAAAGAGCGCTTATCGCAGCTTCTTGGTGGCGATCGCTTTGCTACAAGATAGGGCAGATCGCTACTCCTCCAACGCTTCCATATACAGAAAATGCAAGTACAGTTTACTCGTGAGTCGTGCCATCTGGCATGACAGTACCAGCGAGCTGTGCGTTCAGAAGGTTCGCACCAGTAAGGTTTGCGTCTTTCAAGCTTGCTTTTGTAAGATTTGCATAGCTCAAGTTGACCCCACGCATATCGGATGAAATCAAACTTGCCCCACTTAAGTTTAGCTCGCAGAGGTTAGCCCCGCATAAGTTAGTCTCGTTTAAATTGGCTCCACTAAAATTGCCTCTTAGTGTTACCCCAACTAAATTTACCCCTGTTAGAATGGCATCGTTGAATCTTGTATTACTAAATATTGCATTTCTTAAATTTGCCTTACTTAAATCTGCTCCAACTAGGTCAGCATTATTTAGATTAACCTGAATTAGATTTGAAGCTTTTAACTCTGCCGCTCTTAAGTTTGCAGAACTTAGGTTTACCTGGCTCATATTAGTTTTACTCAAATGAGCCGCTGCTAATTTTGCGTTGCTGAGATTTGCCTTACTCAAGTCTGCTTCATATAGATTTGCCGCACTTAAATCTGCTCCGACAAGGTTTGCTTCACTTAAGTCAGTTTGAAACAAACTTGATTGGATAAGTTTCGCATTCCTTAACAATGCACTGCTGAGGTTTGCTCCCTTCAAATTAGATTCGCTCAGGTCTGCACCTTCCATGTTTGCTGAATTAAAGTTTGCGCCTTGTAAATTTGCCCCAGCCAGGTTTACCTGACAGAGGTTGGCACCTGCTAAATTAGCATTTTGCAGTGATGCACCGGGGGCAATCAAATACGCACCAGCTTGAGTGGCGTTAAAACCTGTAGGAAAGATAGTCGTTGAGTCATAATAGCCGTGTAACAAATGAGTGCCTTCAAGATTAGCTCCTTCCAAATTTGCGTTAATCAGGTTCGCTTGACTTAAATCGGCATGGCTCAGGTCTGCCCTCATTAAGTTAGCCTTCTTCAAATCTACTCCGCTCAAGTTTGCTCTAAAGAGTTTTGCTTCATTGAGATTGGCAGAATTCAGTTTTGTCTTATGAAGGCAGGCATTATTTAAGTTAGCTCCAGTCAAGTTTGCACCAGATAAATCAGCCTCACTTAAATCTGCTCCTCTTAAATTTGCACCGCTCAAGTTATTGCTATCGAGTTTAGTGCGACTGAGATTTGCTCCAAACAGGTTGGCATTGCTAAAATTAATTTGGTTTAGAGTTTTTCCACTAAGATTGACTCCAGCTAAATTCATTCCGGGAAAATCTCTTTCTCCAGCCCTATAGCGACTTAAAAATTCTTCAGCACTAACGGGTATTTCGTGGTTGGGTTCCTCTGCTGCATAAATTCTGTTGACCAACCACATGATTCTCTCAATCTGGAACTCTCGATCGCTAAAAGCCCTGTTAATTTTTTCTGGTTCTGCTGCTAGCTCGATTTCTTCATCTAGAGCAGTTTCGGTAAGAGAATTTGCCTCTATCAAGGGTTTTTGGTTTTGTTGGCGAGCGACCGTTCCAGAAGGTTGTGTCACCACTTCAGAATCATCGGGATTGTTACTTAAATGAGATGAAGTTTGGATGCGCTGCTGTAACTCTACAATTTGTGCGGACAATTGCGCGATCGCCTCTTGTACGCTTTGAATTTGCTCTAATTCAGGTCTGTTGTTGAATTCTTGTTTGAGAGCATCAAAATATTTCTTAAGCCATGCAATATTTTGCCGCCGGAGATTTTGCTCCTCTTCTAGCTGTTTGATTCTAGAAGCTAAAGATAGTAAGTCTAATTCTGAATCAGAGGTATTCACAGATTTTCAGATGTGCCTGAGGACGGTGAGTTAGCAAAAGCTGTATTTGTCCAACTCTATATATAAATTGCCCAAAAGCGAGCTTGGAATAACAACCACAACCTCTGGCAGTGTACTTTGATCCAAAGAAAGACAACATAGTTATATTTTATACATACAAACTTCAATAGCATTGGCTCAATTGGTTTACAACCTCCAACTCCAAATGTTTGGAAACAAATCAGCAGCCTTGGAATAGAAAACCGGAAGCGATCGCTCGATCGCGCAAGCTGAAAGAGCGCTTATCGCATGACACCAGTCATATTATTGCGTGCGTATTCTTGCTGAAAGGGGATCGCGCTCCTGAGAAACGGCTTCTCAAGTTTGTAAAAGAGTCAGAGCGATCGCTCCGGTTCCTCTACCAAGCACTTCAGTAGATTTTTCCGATAATTGATATAAGCAACAGATCTTAGGGGTCTTTTACCTTCAAAATCTAGATAAGAGGACGCCTCTTCTAAAGAAAATTTATCAAAAATATTTAAGTCTGTTAATGCTTTTACCTGGATGCCAAGAAGTTCGGCAACCCCAGTATAATGCAAGTTAGCTTCGGGATTGTTTTCCAAATAGTTAAACAATTCCCAATCTACAATTAAAAATTCAAATTTATACGAATTCCAATTATATGTTGCTATCCACGCTGGGCTGTAAACTTGCTCATTCTTACCGCAATAATCTGTGTTATGAGTCCAAGCTTTCTTGATTTCATTTGCATACCGCTTTCTCATGGAGTTTTCTAAAATTTCATGGTCGTTAATATTTATTAAAATAATTATGCAATGTTTTCCCTCATTATCTTCATACTTACCAGCCACGATGGAACGAACTATCGGGAAAAGAGATGTTGGTTTGTTGAGAACTTTCAATAATCGCTTAATCTCGCGTTCGACTTGGGGCTGTTTCGGTAGATACTTTTTCACTTTACAACCGTTCAGTTCGGGCTGAAATAAGTTCACGTAATACCGTTCTTGTTCGTCCAAACAGTTAACAGGAACTTGTTTCCAATAAATCTTATGGCACAACTTGCGGTTTGACCGAATCAACTGGGGATACCTGTGATGGGTTCTACCAGCCCATCTGTTTTTGAGATTGGCAGCTTGACCTACATACCAGACATACTGATTGGCATCCGCGATCGCGTAGATTCCAGAATAAGAAGGTAAAAGATGCCGTTCCTCAAATCTGACATTTGGCCAATTTGTCCATTCCATAACTTCTATATAGGAGACTGACGTAGGGGTAACTCTTTTAGAATGCCCACTAGCGAGTCCAATGAAGTCAGTTTCAATCCCTAATAGGGATTCGTATAAATTGCCACCCAAACTGGTTGCAGTTTTCTTCGGAGTCGCCTTTGGTTTCAATCCCTAATAGGGATTCGTATAAATTGCCACTTCCCTTTTGCGATAGCTAATAGATGGCATAAAAGGACTGCGTTTCAATCCCTAATAGGGATTCGTATAAATTGCCACTGCGATCGCTTGCTTGTCAGCAACTAAAAATGTCATAATTGTTTCAATCCCTAATAGGGATTCGTATAAATTGCCACTTTAGCCATCGTGTTTGGCTAAAACCAAGTTAATAAAAAAGTTTCAATCCCTAATAGGGATTCGTATAAATTGCCACTTTGCCGTAGCTGGCGCGATCGCTGGTGGGTTTGAGTTTCAATCCCTAATAGGGATTCGTATAAATTGCCACGCAAATTTTTTGGCTTTCCCTAATGTTTCTCCTGAAGTTTCAATCCCTAATAGGGATTCGTATAAATTGCCACCCCTATGCAAACACGTGTCTTCCGGCGGGACTCCGTTCCCGATTCAAATTCGGCACACGCCGTAGTAGCGTAGCCATTCCAGGCATTGCGATCCGGCGGGACTCCCGCAGTCAGTCGGCTTATCGCTTTTGCTCAACGATCGCGCCCCAAATTAATGACAAATCTAGATTTCCAATCAATGACCAAAGCTCAGCTAAGAGCATACGTCCTGACAAACCGAGATGATGACGAAGCATTCCATGTATATGTGGACAAAGTTAGAGAATCTCCAAGAGTGGAAATTACATCCGAGGAGCAATTCGAGCAATTGGTTCGGGAAAAGACTCTCGAACGGGCAGAAGAGGCTGAATCTATGAACGTCAAACAAATGATTGTGGATGAAATGGAAGGCTGCCCTAACTACGAACTTCTAGAAGTCTTGAGTCATTTACGAATTGTTAAAGCAAGAATCAATAAGTTGGGTTATTGAGCCATCCGTATCGCACTCAAGTCTTTCAGATAATAACTGCGATATTTACCACCATTACGAAATCTCAGATAGGGATAAGGACCATACCCGTTTATCTTCTTCCATTCAATTCGCGAACCGCCGCGAGAACCGCAACGGGGTGATGGTGTTGTTGATGGAGTGGCATCTTTTTCATCATCGAGTGCTTCTAGTAGTGCCTTAAGGGCAAGTAATAATTCCTCTTGTTCCGGTCTTGTCAATTGTACGGCTTGTTGGAGGACGCTTTCTACAGTCGGTTCGGGTTGAGGTTTTTTGTTCTTGGGCATGGCGTACTTAGGGTGCGGTTGTCAGCAGATTTCAATGAGGAGCGCACCCTAAGTATTTGCGTCTTGGATTATTAGGGTGCAGTTAAAGTGCGTTGGCAAGTAGTTTTTGGTTGCGAGCGCACCCTAAGTCATGGTTTTGAGCAGTACACTTAGGGTGCGGTAACAACATAAGTCGTAATTCGTAATTCGTAATTCGTAGTTAAGAATTCAATTACGAACTACGAATTGGAGCACTCGCGACTTGACTTAGGGTGCGCTCACAGGGGGGTTTTTGGTCGGGAACGCACCCTAACAACTGAATTTGGAGTGGACAGGACGTTCTTTACTCAACTTTTGTTAGGGTGCATTTGGAGTGTTGTTAGGGCGATGAATGCACCCTAAGAACCGCGATCGCTCTTACAATCTAGGGCGATCGGCAAATTCGTTGACCTTGATATCCAAGACAAACTGCACCCAGAGATGGGCTTTCTTACCGTTCCGGTCGCTTTTAAGAGCGTCCCACTGTTTTTGTATCCAATCGGGAGTGTGAGCGGGAAGTTCGGATTGTGCCCAAGCAATTGCATCTGATGGTGTTTTCCAAGATTGCCATTCCTTGGCTGTAGGCTGAAACATTTTTCTGACAGTGACGAGTGCTTTGACTAAAAAAAACTTGTTTGGTGGGCAAAAAGCCCACCAATGACTTTTATGCCGGGACTCCATTGAGAGTTTGTAGCTCACTTGTTTTGAGCAACTTCCATTCGGTCACCGTTAACTCGTCAAACGGTTTATCTAATAGCTCGAAAATTGAAACGGGCTTTGTGCAAGTCTCAAACAGCCCTGCGGCAGCTTCATAAGGAGTGCCGTAAATCCGGTCAGTTGTACTGTTGTGCCACGTCCCTTCTAAGTTTATAAAAATATGCCCGCATTCAATATTTCCAGTCAGGACTCGGTATGTGCCTTTAGAGGCAATAGGTTCAAAAGTCATGGTCCCACAGTGAATAAGTTCAGAGGCAATTGATGTTATGTCAATTGCCAGATTGCAATGCTCAAGGACTATCTCCCGGTCTTGATTTTCCAAGCCAAACTGTTGGGAGGATGACTGGGACTGGCTTTTATATGTTGCTTGTATTTCAGTCATGGTTACAATAAAGGATGCTTAATTTTGTAGTCCCTAGCAGTTAGCCTGCCGGGGTCTTTTTGTTTGAGGTTGTAGTAGATGCTGTCTG
This sequence comes from Tolypothrix bouteillei VB521301, assembly GCF_000760695.4. Classification (GTDB taxonomy): domain Bacteria; phylum Cyanobacteriota; class Cyanobacteriia; order Cyanobacteriales; family Nostocaceae; genus Scytonema; species Scytonema bouteillei_A. The sequence goes on from NZ_JHEG04000001.1 coordinate 29,940, forward strand.
TGTAAACCGCGAGCAAGATTTTCGATAGTGGCGCTTACTGCCCTATTGCTCGTGACTCCCAGTACCGGGCATTTAATCCAAATATGTGAGGGACTTATGCTCTGAAACTGATAAGGCGGATAATTGTTAAATTAGACTATGTCTAGACGAAAGTCAACAGTTTTTCTAGCTTATTTATAGACAGAAGGGGAGATGCCCTGTAACAGTTTGAGGGAAAATAGACATGGAATAGACAGCTTGTCTGCCTGGAGCTAAACTGGGAGTACAAACTTTGTATTGCAATAAATAGACATGACGTACAGCAAGCAACGAAAAAACGGGTCAACTGACAGAGAAGGACAAATCAACTTTCGCTACGACAAAGATAAAAAAAAGCGCTTGTATGCTATGGCTGAAGAAGAAGGAATATCTGTGAGTCAGTTACTAGCAACCTGGTGTGATGAATATATTGGGGAGAAACCAAAATCTCGGGTAGATTCGGAGGCAAGACTCGCCAGACTTGAAGAGATGATGCAAACCGCACTTGAAAAACTGGAGGGAAAGTCAGCAGCTTGACGCAAGAAAATCTCTTGCTCAAGCAAACCCTAGCAGAAATTAAACACAAGGTAAGTGCTTTCGACTTCAGTGAAATACTTCCTGAAGAGCAAAATCTAAGCCCCGAATCTCCTCATTCAAAATGTTAGATATTGTCTATAAACCTCTTGACTTGTCACTATAATTTGTCTAGATTATTACAATAAAGCCTCTAGCAGCGCCTGAGAAACGAGCTAGAGGTTTAGACAATATCTATCATTCTAACAATGAATAACCAAAACGTATCAGATAACGAAGATTTCGACCAGCCCCAACAACCGCAACCGCGTGCGATAGCAATTCCCAGCGATTGGGATCTACCGAAGTTCAACAAACTGGGTTTGCTCACCCAACAAGGCATAATTATGGGAATGCAGTATTACGCTTTAGGGACTAAGCTGGCATACTCCTACAAACCGGGCTGGCGCTACTACGTTTCTCGCAGTCCAATGTCTGATGACACGGATTTACTAGACGAATCGGAAATCAACCTGCTCCATCCCAATGAATTGCGTTCTGAAATAGAGGCAGAAATCCAATTTCACCTTAGCAAAATAGCTTTTCTCAGGGAACAGTTACAACAGATGGGTTAAGTCTTTAGCTTAAAGTGACTTATAAAGCGATACTCACATTGTGTGGGTATCGCAGAAAACATCATGACTATTAACAATATACGCGCACCCCCAACCGTCACATATGGGGGTCAATTTGCCGTGTCTCCACATCCAATCTTTGCGGCTATCAACCGTCTCGAAAAGCTAGAACCGTAATATGTCACAACAACTCACAGCACCCAAAATCAACCGTCATTATCTCAATCAACGCCATAAAAAAGAACTCTTCGAGAAACGGGGACTGAACCCCAAGTGGTGTGAAGTCAATTGCCGCTCGATTTCCACAAACCAAGCGACCGAGCTACTGGGATACACCGCGCAAAGCGATGGCATCTGGCTGGAAGGCTCAAATTACCAGGGGCAGTACTACCCCGATAAGCGATGGTCCTCACAAGGCAAGTCAGAAAAACAATCTCCCAAATACCGCAGCCCCAAAGGTGAATACGACATCATGCTACCCATCCATCCAGAAGACCCTCACTACTGGGATGACATCGAGGCGTTAAAGCTCAAGTGCTACATCATCGACGGCAATCCTTGCTTGGTGACGACTGAGGGATTCTTTAAGGCGATCGCTCTCACGAGTCACGAAGTCCCCACACTCGCGCTCCTTGGGGTTGAGATGGGTCTAACGCCAACTGATGCCGACCCCCAGGGCAAGCGATATCTCGTGCCAACCCTAGAAAAGCTTGCCCGTGCTGGCTTTGGTTTCATCCATGCCTTTGACGCCGATGCTGTTAGCAATCCTAACGTCATCGATGCTCAAAGAAAACTCGTCCACCAGTTAAAGAAATTTAATGTAGCGCAATATAACGTAACTGGGTTGTGGAGTGAAGAGCGAGGGAAGGGCATTGACGATTACATCAAAATAAATGGAGCAGACAAATTCAAGCAGGAGGTGTTAGCTAAGGCCGTGAGTATTGACAAGTGGGAACAACAGTTCAATCAAGAACAACAAACGCAGAAGAAATGGACGCAATCATCTTTAGCTGAAGAACTCGCAGAAGAATACCGTCCGAAGCTGGCATGGTATGCAACTCGTAAATGCTGGTACTGGTACGCACGCAAAGTGTCTGGGGTGTGGTCGGAAACTGTTGATGAAGCGATCGGCGCTCTGGTGACAGCAGAAGCCAAGAACCGTTTGGGACCTGTTTTCAACCACGACTTCATCTCCGGCACTATCAAATTTCTCAAGTACGAGTTGGCCGTTGACGAATGGTCTGAGGCACAAGGGTTGATTCCACTTATTGATGGCGTGCTCGATCCCAAGACAATGAAATTACTTCCCCACTCCCCAGGATACCGCTTTTTGTGGCAGCTGCCTTACAAGTGGCAGGACAGAGCCATTGGCTGCCAACCCATTACAGACTGGCTCTTAGAAATCATGAAACAAGATGCTTCCTTGGTACAGCTGCTGCGGGCATACCTTAAGGCAGTAGTGACGGGGAGATCTGACCTCCACAGATTTTTAGAAGCAATAGGACCTGGTGGTACGGGTAAGAGTACATTCCTGCGTCTTGCTACAGCATTGGTTGGGAAGGAAAACACAACGGTCACCACCCTCAAGCAGCTAGAAACCAACCGCTTTGAGACAGCTGCTTTGTACGGCAAGCGCCTGGTACTCATTACGGACTCAGAACGCTACGGGGGAGAAGTGCAAACTCTCAAAAACCTGACTGGAGAAGATGACTTGAGGAACGAGCGCAAGTGCATCCAGCAGACCACAGGCTTTAAGTACACGGGCATGGTGATGGTTGCTGCTAACGAACCCGTTCAATCGAGCGATTACACCAGTGGATTAAAACGACGGCGGCTGACAATACCGTTCACCCACCAAGTCCTACCGCACCTACAGCGCGACCTCGACTCTGAATTCAAACCCTATTTACCCGGACTGTTGGAATGGGTGTTGGAGATGCCCGATGTAGAGATGGTTTCACTAGTAGTAGATACAAACAATTCCGTGCCTTCGCTCTCTGGCTTCAGTGCTGAGTTCTTGCTAGACACAAATCCTTTAGCAGACTGGATGGACAGTTGCCTAGTCCTAGAACCAAATGCAAAAACCCATGTTGGCACTTTATCAAAATCAGCCGAACTCTATCTTTACTCAAGCTATTGCAGATGGATGGATGAAACTGGTAGCCGCTCCGTCTCTCTAAGGCGCTTTAGTGAATGTCTCATTGACCTTTGCTCCAACCAGTTGAAATTGCAGGGCATTAAGAAAGGGCGAGATAATCAAGGAGCTTACATCACGGGACTGGCAATACGACAACCGGGGTCCGATCGCGATACGGCTTCAGCCGTTAAGCCTCCGGCTTATCGCCCGATTACAGGCACTGATGGATTGGTGACAAACACTCAAGGATTGAGTGATGGGTCAGTGACAGATCAAACCCCTACCAGTGACCCAAGTGACGGGTGTGTTAAGTCTGTTGTAGTAAGCGATCGTCAACCTTCAAATCAAAACTCAGAAGAATGTGCGATACCAAACTCTCAACCGATCGCTACCCATCACAATCCAACTCCAAACATCACAAAAGGTCTGGTTATTGCCGTTAGAAACATTGCTGACTATAGTGGCGAAAAGGTGACAATTGTTGGTTGGGAAAGACATGGTTCAAAAGTACAGGTTGAGTTTCCTAATGGCTCTTATAGATGGGTTAAACGTCACAGTCTCAAAATTTACAACAGTTAGAGCAATCGCCCTCCACCAGATGCCAATACAAAAGTTTTCATTTATACTCAAACCATGTTCGACTTACGAGACTACCAGCAAGAGTTAGTTGCCCAAACGTTTGCTGCCTGGGACCAAGGCACGAGAAAAGTGCTGTTGCAACTCTCAACAGGTGGAGGTAAGACAGTCATCTTCGCTGCGATCGCCCGTGAATTTACCAGCAGTGGATTGGGCGTGTTGGTCGTTGCCCATAGAGAAGAACTGATTCTCCAAGCGGCAGACAAGTTAGCTCAAACGACTAACATAGAGCCAGGAATTATTAAAGCGGGATACAAACCCACTGACTCTCTCATCCAAGTCGCCAGCATCCAAACATTGGCAAGACGCAAAAATTATAGCGATGCAAAGCTTGTCATTGTGGATGAAGCCCACCATGCCTCAGCTGCGAGTTACCGCAATCTACTAGATGCCTATCCCCATGCCTTGATTTTAGGAGTGACTGCCACCCCCAGGCGCGAGGATGGTTACGGACTGCGCGACATCTTCGATTGCCTCCTTTGTTCGGTTTCAACTAAAGAGTTAATCATCCAAGGTTATCTCACCGACTACAAACTCATTGCTGGCTTTAAATACTCCAAACACAAAGTTCCGCAAAAACGCGACTTTACCAAAAAAGAATTAGAAGAAGTGGCTTCAGACTACAAACCTGAAGAAGTCTTAAAACAGTGGCAGAATTTTTGTGATGGCAGAAAAACAATGATTTTTGCTGTTAATGTCGCCCATTCAAAAGCTATTACAGCAATGTTTGTTAGAGCCAATATCCCTTGCGAGCACATTGATGGGGAAACCCAAGAGAGCGAGCGTGCCGATATTTTAGAAAGATTTCGGACCGGCGAGACTCAAGTTATTAGTAACTGTGCCATTTTAACAGAAGGTTTTGATTGCCCGGATTCCCAAGCTGTAGTCATTGCCCGTCCAACAACGAGCGTTACCCTTTGGTTGCAGATGATTGGTAGGGTATTGCGTCCGTCACCTGGTAAAGAATATGCCATCATCTTAGATATGACGGATAATTGGTATCGGCTGGGGCGCCCGTGCGATCCGCGCAACTGGAGTCTCGATCCTGTTTCTTGCGATCCAGATGCCCAAGGTGTGAGGTGTTGTCCTCACTGCCACCATGTTTTCAAGCCCATGCCCGCTCTCATTCGTTCCCAACAGTACTTTAATTCTCAATTGGCAGAATTTGTCACGGTCTACGAAGTCGATTGTGCCAACTGCGGTAAATCTTTTAAATGGGTATTGGAAGAATTAAACTTAATGAATGGGCAGAAGATGCCAACTATTGTCTCTCCTCAAGACATTGAATTTTTAGAAGTTCCACCCACAATTCGCCCCAGTTTGTTCGGTCCGATTATTAAAGCCAAAAAGCGCAAATTTAAAAACAAACAACAACAAACTGATTTTTCTCTTAAAACTGTCATAAATTTTCTCTTAACTTGCCCTGAAATCACTTTAGAAGAGCTACGATATGCAGCAAATTTATTGAACTGCCAACCGTGGATCGTCGGTCACAGTATAAATTATTTAGCCCACACTTTACGGGCAGCTGAATCTTGGGAAGAAGTCATCAAAATCATGTCCGCTCGTCCCCAAGATATCAAGCAATTGATTTGGAAAAAGTTATCACAAGAAGAGCAAAACCGATTCAACCAGATGAAGCAGCGTTACGAACAACAACAACAAGAACTACTTGAATGGTTGTCTGAAGACAATTTAGTCACCATGGCAGGTGACTTGGAAGCTTGCGAAAATCTAGAAATGTTTGCCAGTCTTTGGCAGATCTATAACAAACAAGCTCTTCAAATCGCACTTGAGCGCATACGTGAAAGTTCGCGCCACCAAATTAATAAGTGGATGCAACAGTTAAATAACAGTTAGTGGACTCGCAGTGTCCAACCTTGGGTAAAGATTTCAGACTCCATGCTTAATTATGAGGGGCAACCAGAAAATGTGCGTCCTTTATGGGACAAATGGCAACAGATGCATTCGGAAACAAGGGAAACTGTTGAGTAGGTTGATTTAATGAGGGTCATGGGATGGGCTTTCGCCTACATGGGAGGATGGTGCGATCGCATGAAGGCGCAAGCCGAAAGAGTGCTTATCGCGAAGCGCAAGCTGAAAGAGCGCTTATCGCATGAAGGCGCAAGCCTTAGATGTGCTTATCGCTTCGGCGCAAGCTGAAAGAGCGCTTATCGCCCAATAGGCAGACACTTTCAGTAAATCGCATTTTTTGGTCAATACCCATTTTATTTAAATTGTATCAAAAATGCTAATTATAAAAGTATAAATACGGTATAGGCATTTGGAGTTAAGAATTCATAAAATGAATGAGTGTATGAATTTTATCCATAAAGTACTGCGAGCTTCCAGTCACTTTGATTACAAATAGTCTTGTTATTTACAGTATATGAGTTATTGCCTCAATCCCAATTGTCCCAAGCCAACTGCAAACCATTCCAATAACAAGTTTTGTACCACCTGTGGCTCTAAACTCTTGTTAGCAGAACGGTATCGGGCAATCAAACTTCTCGGACAAGGGGGATTTGGTAGAACTTTCTTAGCTATTGATGAATACAAACCATCGCAGCGCCATTGCGTCGTTAAGCAATTGTTACCGCAAGCGCAAGGGACCAATACCCTTAATAAGGCATCTGAGTTATTTAAACTCGAAGCAGAACGGTTGGATGAATTAGGTCACAACCATCCTCAAATTCCAGAATTATTAGCCTATTTCACTCAAGAAAGTCAACAATATTTGGTACAAGAGTTTATTGATGGACAAAATTTAGCAGAGGAGGTGACAAACAACGGTGTTTATAGCGAAAAACAAATCATTGCCCTCCTACGCAACTTGCTGCCTGTTTTACAATTCGTGCATGGCAAACAGGTAATTCACCGCGACATCAAACCAGAAAATATTATTCGTCGTCGAGATGGAGAGCTAGTTTTAGTAGATTTTGGAGCTTCAAAAACTACTACCCGAACAGCTTTAACAGTGACAGGAACGGCGATCGGGACGGCAGGATATACAGCTCCAGAACAAGCATTAGGGAAAGCAACGGTAAGTAGCGACATTTACAGTCTTGGCGTTACTTGCTTATATCTATTGACTGGGGTTGAACCATTCGAGTTATTTGATGTCACAGAAGGGGAATGGGTGTGGAGAGATTATCTAAGTACTCAACTCAGCAGCAATTTAGCCCTTTTTTGTCACTCTCGCCGTAGTATAATGAATAGCAAACCCTAGAAGCGTTGTCTGTACTATGGTAGAGCCTCGTCAAGCAATACCCACGGTGAAATTTATAGACGAATACTGTCTTCTTTATGAAAATGTATTTCCGGAGGTGAGAAGTTTTGAAGCTTTTAAGTACCTACACATGGGTATGGTATCAGATATAAAACGGAAAACTTTACCATCGATAGCGAAAGTTGTAGGGCTGGATAATCATCAACCGTTACACCATTTTTTAACAGAATCACCTTGGAATGTAAAAGAATTAAGGAGACAAAGATTAGAATTTATATTATATATACTTCAAGGTCGCCCAATAGTGCTGATTATTGATGAGACAGGAGATAAGAAAAAAGGAAATACAACGGATTACGTTAAACGGCAATATATTGGAAATTTAGGAAAAACCGAGAATGGTATCGTTGCAGTTACAGCATATGCAGTTTTATCGGGAATGACGTTTCCCCTAATATTTGAAGTCTATAAACCGAGAGAAAGACTACAACCAGGAGATAAATATTTAACCAAGCCTGAAATAGCAGCAATGATGATAAAAGAATTGCGATCTATGGGCTTTAAGTTTAATCTTGTTTTGGCAGATAGTTTATACGGAGAAAGTGGAAAAACTTTTATTCAAATATTAAATGAATTTAATCTAAATTTTATAGTAGCAATTCGCTCAAATCATCGGCAATGGGGAGTTGCAGACTCAAAAGTCAAGTATTTAAGATGGCAAAGATTTAAGAGTGTTTTCTCAGATTTAAGCTCAGAAAACAGGTATATTAGAGAGATAATATGTAGCGATCGCTCGGAAATTAGATATTGGCAAATAACAACGGATACTGAGGTTATTCCGAAAAACACGACTTGGTATGTCATGAGTAAATTCCCAGAAATTACACCAAGAGAAGTGGGGAATTTTTATGGTTTAAGAACTTGGGTAGAATATGGTTTAAAGCAGAGTAAAAATGAATTAGGATGGGCAGATTTTCGTCTGACTAATTATTCAGATATAGAAAAATGGTGGGAAATAATTTTTAGTACCTATTTGTTGGTTAGTCTTCATTCTGAACAACTTCTGAAATTCCCACCACAATCTCAGTCTAATTTCTCATCTCATCCTTGGTGGAACAAAGGAAATGGTTGGAATAGTATTCTTAACAACCTCCGTTTGGTACTTCAACCATTTGTACTATTTAATTTAATTAAGCCTTGGCTAAAGGTCTTTACAGTTCCTAAGTTAGCTGAAGGATTTTTTCAACTTCAAATGCTTGTTAATAATCTAACTTGCTCAATCTTTCAAAACTTCAATCTCCCTTATTTCCAATTTTCCTCTGCCTAGAGTGACAAAAGAGGGTTATTCCTCAAGCCTCAGCAAATCTGGTTTCTTAGAAGAGGGTTAATAGCTCTCTGAATAGTTACCAGGAATAACACGAATAATTTGAGATAAGTTAATAACAAAATAGTACTTAAGCTTATTTCATTTCTCATTGTTACACTTTTGCCTCTTTATTCGCCGATCTACAGGTTACCCTTAGAGGTGCAAGATATAAGATATCTGACATATTGTCCCTTGTTAATAAGGGGAAGGTTGGCATTGCTTGCCCACGAAATAATCAGCTTTTTAGGCTATATTCTTCTCTATAAGATGCTGGTGCGAGATATGAGCCTATAGCAGGCGCGGCAAACACTCCCATGAAATATGAAAGAAACACAATTTTCCGGAAGCCTCTCTACATAAGATTTTTGAAATGTGTTTTTTAGGAGATATGCAAGCCCGTTCTACAGTATATATTCGGGCATTGACTACTTGCAATAATCTTACGGTAATTTAGTTTCTAAAGAAATCCAAGTTTTTAGTTCTTCATTTGGAAGAATTTTACCCCTTTCAACTAACCTTAGTAAAACTCTCAAATTAATTTTGATTTTTTTTAATTCTCGCAGATTTTCTATAGAATTTTCTCGAGAATTTTTCACATCTTCCCAACAAGACAATGCCTTAGTTTGAGCTTCTTGGAGGGACATAGTCAAGTTGTCGAAAAACCAGTGAATAATCCGATCTACATCAAGAACAGGATGACCGGGAATAGCATCAAATCTTTCTATCATAGCGGCTCGCAGAACCATTAAGCTAAGAATATGAGACTCTTGTTGGTCAGGCTCTGACTTACTTACCAGTATATCGTAAGCTAATGTTGCTGCTTCTGCCCAAGACAGGGAAGAAGTAGTATCACCATCGTCAAAGTCAATATGAGCATGAGTTGCTGCTCCTTCAGCTAAACCTAACCAATTAAACCAATTAAAGTCTTTAGGAGCTTTTAATTGCCCTGACCCAATATCTTTTAGCCAAGCAAGTACATCAGAAGCATCTTTTCGCAGCAGTTGGTTTACTAGATCTACGGAATTTAATTCATTCATAAGGAGCTTTAATCGTGGGTTTCTTTTGTGATGTTTTTTGGAATAATAAAATTACTTCTTCTAAAAGCTTCTATCCCAATATGGCGCGCGAGTAGCAATGGAACAGAAAACCGGGATAAGAAAATAAACTCAATAAAATCGCTAAAAACGTTGCAATGTATAGCTTCTGGCTCAAGGGACACGATATGGGTCAACTACGATGCTTCCATCAGGCATAGTGGTATTACGAAAGAAGGAACCTCGCATTATAGGGAGAAAGAAGAACTTAGCTCCGGTCAGGTTGGCTCCAGGCAAGTTAAGACCACCCATTTGGAGGCAATTCAGGTTAGTGTCCCTCAAGTCGGCATAACTCAAGTTAGCCCAATCAATGACAGCGAGATTCAAATTAGCACCACGCAAATTAGCGCCCCAGAGGTAGGCAAATTGCAAGCCGGAACCTTCCAAATCAGCACCACTCAAGTTGACGTAAGGCAAATAAGCCTTTGGCAAAGAAACTCCATGCAGATCGACCCCTCTCAAGTCAGCACGGTGCAAAACAATGTTACTGAAAATTCTCTCACCTTTCTCGTAGCGCTTGAGAAAATCCTGGGTACTAACAACCCTTACGGGGTCATTTCCAATACTTCCATCTGGCATAGTAGTATTGCACAAGAGAGTAGCTTCCAAAATAGTGTCCCTCAAGTTGGCGCTACGCAAGTTGGTATCAATCAAATTGGCACCACTGAGATTAGCACCAGTCAAGTTGGCATTGGTCAGATCGGCACCCATCAAATCGGCATCACTCAAATCGGCACTAGCCAAATTGGCACCACTCAGGTTGGCATTAATCAAGTTAGCGCTACCCATATAAGCCCCTTCCAGATTAGCACTGCTCAGATTGGCATTAGTCAGCTTGCTGTGAGCCAAATCGACAAAACTGATATTACTCCCACTCAAGTCAATGTCAACCAAGTAAGCGCTACTCAAGAAAGATTCTCTGGCTGGCAGTTCAAACCCACTAAAATTCCTTTCTCCAGCCTTATACCCTAGTAGCAGATTATTAACTGCAATTCGTCCTATGGCAGGGGGCTGGGGTAAGTCTTCGTCAAATTCTATCCATTCGTCATCATCAAGCATAATTCCACAACCACAGCTACCGCTTTTCTTAAGTATTCAACTTGATGAACTAGAAATAAAAAGTACTATTTTACACAAAAAAAACCTAAGTAACTAAATTTTGACAGTCAATAGTATTGTCTATTCTATTGTTGCTATAGTACCTGTTTGATAATAACGCAATGGAACTTTCAACGTAAATTGAGTCCATTTTTATGGTTCTCCGGTACTTGTTATGCTAAATTAATAGTTTGGTAGAGGGAACAGGGAACAGGGAACGGGGAACAGGGAAGAAAGGAAAAAGGGAATAAGGGAAAAGAGACCATTATTCTAGCTTCTTAATAAGAGAAATAATCATTCGACTCTCTTCTCGTAGTAAAGAAATAATCGGTTCTATATCTTCTTGTTTAGATAGTCCTACCCGGTGAGATAGAATAACATGTGTTTCTAATTCATTAACCGAGCCTTGAGCAATCCACCAGAAATCTAATATATTCAGCTGTCGATCTTCTTCCATATCCCTCAGCTATGTTAGCTGGAATAGAAACTGCTGACTTCCTGATTTGTTGAACCATACCATACAACTCTTCTTTAGGGAAGGGTTTAGTCAAAAAATAGCATTTTTCAGCTATATCTATTCCTTTCTGCCAAATTTTTAGGTCTTTAAAATCATTAATGTCTGGCATGGAAAACCTCGGAGCGACAATTTTTTTTGATATTAAGCTAACAATTGAATTGCCAATTCAATAAACATCGAATTCGGAAGTTATCAAAATTTCTAAAACCATAAGCTGAGCGTTTAATTAACTTGAGTTTATTATTGATACCTTCAACAACACCACTAGTCGTTCTATTATCGAAGTAAGCAATTATCTCATCAAACCAACGCCGGATCGTATTATAACTGTTAGGAAAATATGTTTTCGCCTCTGATAACCACATTCCTAGTTCAAAAACTCCGGTATACCAATTATTTGTCTTATCAAAAATTTGCCTGATTTTCTCTTTTAATTCATGCACGTTCTTCAGACTAGCAGACATTTCTTTGACTATAATTAATTTGTTTTTTTGTGATTTATTTAGCTCTATTTCGTTCTTCAACAGGATATACTTACTTTTTTTTATTTCTTGTAAGACTTTTTGACTTTCTGCTTTCTCTTCTGGAGATTTAGCTTTCTTAATCCTCTCTTCTAAAAATTGCTTTTCTCTCTTTCTTTGTGTATCTAGCTCCTTGTTTATTTGCGCCATTACATGAAATCTATCAGCTACTACTTGTGCTTGAGGTATTAATTCTTTTACTAAACTTCTGTAACCTTGCCATAAATCTATACTGACTTCTTCTATTTGACTTAAAACTTCATTTCCCCATTCAGTTAAGATTTTCTTCACAACTTTTTGTGTACGTCCATATGACATTGCAATTAACTTCGATGTATCTAAATCTATAAAGACCACACAGTAATTTCCATGACCTTTAACCAGAGCTATTTCGTCAATTCCAAGTCTTTTTATTCCTTTATACTTTGATTCAAATAATTCTTTCGATGCATCTTTTAACATTCTTTCTATTTCTTCTGTTGTCACAATTCCTTTGGATGCGACACTATGTATATCGTTTTCTAAAACGTCTTGTATTATTTTCCGAGCCAATCTTTTTGTATATGTTCTTTTTCAGCTTACAAAATCTAATTCTTCACTAAAAGGTTTTTTACATACATCACATTTGAATTGTCTTCTGTTGATGTCTAAAAAGACTGCTTGTTCTCCAAACGGTAAGTCTTTCACTATGTATCGATGATTTTGATGTAATCTATGACTCTTAGTTCCACAACGTGGACAAATACTATATGATGAAGTTGATTCCGTTTGGAGTATGAGTCCAATCCCAGCATGAAGCCGATGCGATATGACTTTTACCCCTTCTATACTCAGAATATCCGTCAGAGCCTTAATGCCTTTTTTCCTTACCATGACTATCATACTTCCAACAATGTTATCAGACGAAGCCATCAGAAAACTTCGTTCCTTTCTTCACTGTTCCCTGTTCCCTGTTCCCTGTTCCCCCTTCAGTACTTGTTAGTTTAGCATAACAAGTACTGAAGAACCTCAATTGCTTACGGTTGTTATTATGACCTATGCTACTCTGTTTTAGGTGTAAGTAGTTTAAAGAAAGATTTGGAAATTTTACAAGATTTTTTTCTAAACTGTCCACACTCACTTTGAACCCACGCAGCTTCTACCTATTTATTAACTACGAATGCATACTTTAAGCTAATACTGTTATTTCTTTACAAAAATTCATGATTTGGCGTGCCATCCCAGTTAAGAAACGAAGCGATCGCCTCCCTACTGACAAATGGCGAGTGCGATGCAATTCGCGATCGTTAATAAGTGTAAATAATTTTTAGATAGCTGCGTAAATTTCCAAGCCATTCCTGACAAATCGACAGGAGAAAATCATTTAAAGAAATACAGAAAAACATGAATAAAATTGCCAGAGGTGTTTTCACTTTTCTAGGAATACTTTTCTCAACATTGCTTCTGACATTTCTTTCTGGGGAGGCGGCATATGCTTCCTCTACTGATACATTTTGTAATCCCGTACAAACTTTAGTTTTCACAACCGCACCCCGCTTGCATGTCAGGTGCGCCGAGTCAGTAGGCGGAATTATTTATTTTGCATTGTCAACCAAAGATGCAGCGCAGGCAGCACGGGTTCTCAGTATCCTCTCCACCGCACAAGTCGCTGGTAGAACTCTAGTTATCGGGTATGACCCAGATGATTTAAGTGGAGCGGATATTGGCTGTCAAACCAATGATTGCCGATTAATTCAAGCTGTAGGATTTAACGGATGAAGTGGCATTTAGTCAAAGTGAACTTTCTACTTATAGCCTTATTGACTTTTGTGTTTGTCATCAGTATTCACTCTATGCCTGTGAACGGTGCATTGTATTGGAATGCAGGCGTTCGCGCAAAAGAGATTAGTGTCTGTTTTGTGGGTGATGCGCTTACCTCACGTCCTAACAGAGTCCAGCAGGTTTTGAACTTTATAAAAGAGTATGAGTACGCAGCAAACATCAAGTTCAAATACTTAGGCACTTGTCCGGTTGCTAAAGTGCAATCTAATGGGAATGACTATTTTGATGGTGACATTCGTGTTGCTCTACCATCGACCACATATAACGGCAACCCCAACTTTGCCCTCGGTCAAATACCAGGAAAAGGTTGTCCTAAGACTGATGGCAATACAGGTTGGGGAAGTTGGTCTAATCCACCAAATGATTTGCCTAACAAGCGGGCTTGTCTGTACAATCTGAAGTTGGGTGATGACCCCTGGAACAGCACTCCTTATTTAAACCACACATTGCACGAATTTGGTCATGCACTGGGGCTTAGCCACGAGCATGAGCGAAAAGATGCAACTTGCTACAATCCCAAACAAGATCCTCGTTGGACTGACCAGGGATATATGACAGCTTATGACACCCAGTCAGTAATGCATTATGCATTTTCACTAGCTGGTGGAGCTACCTGCGATATCATTGGCAATTATGGCTTTACCGGGCTTTCAGCATCAGATAAACTTGCAGCACATATCCTCTACCCTGAGGATAACCATGTTGCTGAGTATGTAGGTACGACTGTTGTACGGACAACGGACAAGTTAAATCTTCAGTCAACTTGGAAGGCAAGGGGAGCAAATATGGATTTTGTTGCTAAGAATTTTGTGTGGAAACTTGCTGGCTCTGTAGTTAGCACAACACCAGACCTTAGTATTACTCTAAATAATCCTGGTGATTATCCTCTAGAACTTACCTATAAAGACTTTTTGGATCGCAGTTATTCTTACACTAAAAAAGTCCGTGTTTTTGTTTCAGAAACCTACAATCATCAGATTGCTGCTCCTATAGCAGCTAAAGCACCACTCCTATAGTGCTCTCGCACTTTCTATGGTTATTGCTAAGGTACTGTTGGTTAAAAGGTTGCGATCGCTACTCTATTAACCGACGTTACACAACTTGCAATAGCCACAAGAAAGCGATCGCACCTTTACAACTGCGATCGCTGGGCGGGACGGGAGCGGGACACAAGAGAGTGAATTGTTCAAATGCGCCCCTTGTCCACCTTCCCAGTCTTCGCTTAACTCTCATCCTTTAGATCGGCTAAAATCTTATCTAGCCGATTGTTTGCGTCCTTGGTCATCTGAATACATCGCACGCTAGCAGTGAGTCCGCAAGCAGCAGTAACAGTCCCCTCTGATGCTTGATTTGAAAGCAACGCTACAGCACCTGTAAGGGTAATTAAAACAGATACTGTAGTTGCAACCATAGAAAGGTTAAAGCTGTAACGAGATTGGCGTAAGCGTTCTTGAATAATGCTCAGTTTTACTGCTAAGTAAGGATTGGGATGTGAAGTCATGATGACGATAATGAGTTACCCAAAACCCAATATTGGCATTTAGTTCAACAACAGGGACAGATGGGAGAACCGCTTGCTCAATTAAAAATATCTCCCGGTCAGCGGCGATTGGTTGACGTAGATTTTCTCTACCCACCTGATGCTACGCCCCCTCAAATGCTGACAATTCAAACTCTAGACCAAAGATAAGGCCTTTACTGGCATGACTTACCAATATTACCGAGAAGAGAGCCTTGCGATTTTGCATCTAATTCAGGTAACATACTTTTCAAATTTAATGATTTTTCTTCACTCTTTTTTAAGAGAGGATTATACCAATGAATTTTGTTAGGTATGACTAAACGCTCGCTGTATACGTATGGACCTACCATATGAGCAATAGGAATAGTTATCTTATTTCCAGCTTTCAATTGACCAACTTCTACAGTTTTTGTTGGCCAATTATTCACATCTGACTCCAACTCCTTAAAACTATACTGTCGAGTGAGCGAGCCACTTACAGGCATAGAAGGAAAATCTTTAAATCGATAAGTAATTTCCAGTTTCTCAGCTGGTGATTTCTTGCTATCAGAGGAGGGATTATAAAATATCTCTAAATACAGTATTTGGCGGGAGTTTATTATTCCAAAATTAGTGTTAGCATCGTAAATGCCATATACACATCTCATCAAATTGTTCAAGCTATCCCATCTTCCCGTTTTCATCTGACTCACAACTTGGTTGTACACTTCATTGGGAAACATACTATTTAAAATGTTGCTCTCCCTAAATTTTTTAGGAGCTGTTGCTGCTCCTTCAAAATAGAAGTTAGAATCAATTTCTATCCTTCCTCTAATCTCTTCTAGGTTGGCACTAAGTTCGTCTTGACGATTCTTTACAAGCTGAAGTTGTGTTTCAGCATTTCTGCGATCGGCATCCAATCTATAAGTAAGAAATGTTAAAAATATTGTTAAAAAGGTAGCAAATATACCAACCCACTTAGCATAGTCTGGCTTCTGTTGGATATTATTCGCTTCTCGACCATTTCCTTCATCAATCGGCGCTTTATCGTTCATTGCTCAAGCTCTCAAATGTAATGCTCTATCTTAGAACTCAGTTGCAAAACTAGGATTTACTCAAGAATTACAAAACTTAATGTTATGGGGATTCTTGAGGAAATCTTGAAAGTACAGCAAGCGTCTGGACTTTGAACGTTTAATATAAGCAATTAAGGAAACCATCTGTATCTGGGCTGTTGACAACCCAGATTTATACAAAGACTTTACAATTCCCTCGCCCCGCCAGGGGATGAAAACAGTAACGCTGCCATCACTACCGTCATCTCCTTAACTTTACTATTGCTTTTCGGGGAGAGCCGCATTCCCTCCAAACCGCATCAACTAAAACGCTTGTACCAACCTAGTATCCCACATTCCGCACTTCAAGAAGTAACATAAATAAACTACACTCACCAGTAATTCAAAACTATAGTAAAAAAAATTAAAGAACAACCAAAAATCAATTATGAACGCCAAAAATCTAGCTTTATTTATTATGTTTAAAAAGCCAGTAAGACAACAATATTGAATTTTTTCAATCAGTTATAAAAACAAAAAATTATATAATAGTGAATTAGAAATTTGAAAACTAAGACAATAAATAATATTTTTGACAAGCTGTAGGCAGGAATTGTAAGATTCGACAACGTTCCTCAGTCAAGTTAAGAATCCTATAAACTCCCTGTGTAATCAGAAAATGAATTCCTTGAAAACATTGAAATATCCAACGCAAGGTAGGGGACTCTGTAGATTTATTTAGTTGATTTTTAACTGTCGCTTTTTGGGTTTTTAACGAGATTCTTAATTGTCTTTGTCCCAAATTATAAACCAAAAGAGATAATGTCATTAACATCATCATTGTCTCTACTCTTTCTGGCTTTTTCACAAAAAGACTATCAGCGAAAAATAACGGGTCTTTGATAAATCTAAATCCTCTTTCTGTAGATTGCTGTTCTTTATATATTCTCAATATTTCTCTGGGTTCTAATTCGGTTGTCTCTAAAATATTCGTTGCTAAAATAAATCGACCACAACAGTTTTGATTTTGGCTGATTAGCTCCTGATTTTCTATGACTTTACCTCCTACTTTATAAACTCTTATCTGCCTTTTCTTTAATCTCTCGCTAATTTCTAAATCTGATATCTTATGATATTTTAGTTTGACTGCTAACTCTTGAATTTTTAATTCTGCTAAAGATTCTTGTTCAAATTCTTCTTTTGATAACTTAACAAGCTGGTTACTAATTTTTAAGAACTCTTCTTGGATTTTTTGGTTTAATTTCTTTAAGTCTGCTTTTTTTCTCTCTGTACTTTCTACTAATAACCATCTTTGCTCTATTCCTCCATAAGATACTTTTGATTCTTGATAGCTATATCCTTTGATGTCACTTCGTTTCAGTTCTTTACTTGTGAAGACTTTAACTAAATTTTTAGCTTTTTTAATGGATAAAGGTACTCGACTTATCCATTTCATATTCGACATTAATTTTAAATTACTTTCACTATACAATGCACTATCAGCAACCATTATACTTTCAAAATCTATTTGTTTTTCATACTCCACTAGGATTTGAGCGAATACTGCTTTATCTGATTCATTTCCTGATGCTCCTCTAAAAAATAAGGGGATATCTCCATCACTACTTACTATTAAATCTAATATACATTGTTTTAGGTCTGGTCTATGATCGCGAGAATATCCCTGTGTAATTATAATAGGATTTTCTCGGCTTATTCCTGATTCTTTTTCTAGATTACTTGGAAAATTATTATACTCTCCATGTAAATGCAATGACGTTGAATCTAAATGGGAATATTTAGTTGATACTCCATATTTTTTTACTACTTCTAAAGAAATTATTAGGAATAATTTTGTTAATCCATATTTGTACAGCTTATCCATTACTCTGCCTATTTTATCATCATTTAAATCCTCTGCTTTCATCCCTGAACCCAATAAATGCTCTATTGCTTTATCTTCAAAAAATTGAGAAAATAAATATAATGGCCTCGACACAAAACCTAGCGCGTTAAGAATGATTGCTTTGACTACTTCTCCTGTATTAACTTTCTCTCTACTATCTATTAAGAATATCTCATTGAATTTTTCTACTATTCCTATCTCATCTATTATTCCTGCTATTATTCCTAAGTGATCTAAGTTTTTACTCTCCAACTCTTCTTTTTGGTAATTCATATCTTTGGGTATTTTTATTTAATTCAGGCTCATTTTCTCATTTTTGCTCTTGAATTTATTGTCAATACCTTATGAATTTCCATTTCTTGGCACTTTTTATACTATTTTTATATTTATTACTGAATTAACTAAATATTTATACGCAAGCTGTTTTTGTTACTTATTTTACTTGTATTTGTACTACAAAATGAAGTGCGGAATGTGGGTAGTATGCGCGATGTTGCTTTTTGTTGTGCCAACCAGGGACGTGAGAGTTTCCAGCATTTCTGTTTCAATCCCGTTGCCGGGAATCGCTACGTTTCAAGTTTAGGAACCTAAGATATTTCTTGTGATAATATTTTGTTTCAATCCCGTTGCCGGGAATCGCTACGTTTCAAGGGCGCTTCAGCCTTAAATACTGTTCTTTGAGCAATCGGTTTCAATCCCGTTGCCGGGAATCGCTACGTTTCAAGATTCAATGCTTGGTTACAGTCCTTTAGGAGCGAGACAAGTTTCAATCCCGTTGCCGGGAATCGCTACGTTTCAAGCAAGCATTCTGGATAATTTAGCCGAGAAGTATTTCGGGTTTCAATCCCGTTGCCGGGAATCGCTACGTTTCAAGTTGACGGTTATAAATATGCTGACATAACTATTTCTTCGTTTCAATCTCGTTGCCGGGAATCGCTACGTTTCAAGGTGGTAATATAGTCAGCTATGCGTGCGAGTGAGCGGTTTCAATCCCGTTGCCGGGAATCGCTACGTTTCAAGATTCAGAACCTTTCTTTACTCTTTGGAGAGATAGAGAGTTTCAATCCCGTTGCCGGGAATCGCTACGTTTCAAGCAAGTCACGCGCAAATTGCCAGATGGGTAAGCAAAGATAGTTTCAATCCCGTTGCCGGGAATCGCTACGTTTCAAGAATTCAGACATATTTTTATTTCCGTTTGTAATTTATTGTTTCAATCCCGTTGCCGGGAATCGCTACGTTTCAAGATGACAAATAGATAGGATTAGTCTAGATTTAGAGGTGTTTCAATCCCGTTGCCGGGAATCGCTACGTTTCAAGCGATCGCGCCAGATGAAGATAAGCCGTGTTCCTGGTTTCAATCCCGTTGCCGGGAATCGCTACGTTTCAAGAAAAGTGCGATCGCGCTTCAGTACTTGCTCGTAATGTTTCAATCCCGTTGCCGGGAATCGCTACGTTTCAAGCTCTAATTCGGCTGGAGTCAATCTCCTGGGCATATTTTAGTTTCAATCCCGTTGCCGGGAATCGCTACGTTTCAAGAAAAGCGGGACTCTGCGAGTCGCCCCTCCGAAGAAGCGTTTCAATCCCGTTGCCGGGAATCGCTACGTTTCAAGTCCAGGCAAGGCAATTCGTCTTTCCCACCGAAGCAAAGTTTCAATCCCGTTGCCGGGAATCGCTACGTTTCAAGGTCAGCTGCATCCTTACCTTTACCCACTGGAGCTAGGTTTCAATCCCGTTGCCGGGAATCGCTACGTTTCAAGGGTTGTAATGCGTCCCGAGCACCTATAAGCCTTAATGTTTCAATCCCGTTGCCGGGAATCGCTACGTTTCAAGCGTATCGGGGTACAAGGGTCATTTACGGGATAAAAGTTTCAATCCCGTTGCCGGGAATCGCTACGTTTCAAGTCTCCTTGAAGGAGAGCTAATTCATGCCCCAGAACTGTTTCAATCCCGTTGCCGGGAATCGCTACGTTTCAAGCTTAAATCCGAAAATTGCCTTTGCACAGTCGGGGATGTTTCAATCCCGTTGCCGGGAATCGCTACGTTTCAAGCCTCAGAAGTGGCGTTTTTACTGGCTTTTACCGAGGCGATCGTTTCAATCCCGTTGCCGGGAATCGCTACGTTTCAAGTCCGCCAACTGAAACCCTTATAGAGCAAGGATTCTACTAGAAGTTTTGGCAGATCGAAAAAATGACCTCATTTCAGCCTCGCTTCTTGACATAAAATGTCAATAATGGAGAATCGCAAAATGCTACAACTATTAACTTGTCTAGGTTCTGGCGATTTTGGCAGAACCCCCTAGGTTTTAGACTTCGCTTCGGTTTGCCAAACATCAATCTAGTAACATTATAGACGGACTGCATCCGGGCGTCCAGCGATCGATTAGATATCTTCATGTTAATTGTAGCGATCGCCCCCCTAGTTCTATTCAATCCTCAATACGGTATTCAGCCAACCGAACTTGCCACCATCACATCACTTACTAGGTAAATTATCCGGGTCAAAACCGAGCGATCGCAAATACTGCGCCAATTGTTGAGCCCGTTGTCGTTCTTGTTCAGCTCTTAGTTGCTCTTGTTGAGCACGTTGTCGTTCTTGTTCGGCTCTTAGTTGCTCTTGTTGAGCACGTTGTCGTTCTTGTTCGGCTCGCAGCCGTTCTTGCTGGGCTTGTTCTTCTCCTGTCAAATAGCGCTCGCCCCTTTCGTTGTACCATGACAATAACTCTTGGGGAATGCCAGCAGCTATCCCTTGATATCTTCCAATCCCCAAACCGATTTCACTCATCCAGTAGGGTTCACCTATCTGCAACTTATATTCACCATCTACTAACTTATACACTTCAAAAGGTTGATGTTGGTCGCGTCGCCAAAATTCGGGATTATAAATTACGTAGTACAACACACCCAGTTTGGTGTAGATGTCCATCTTTTCATCATATTCGCCCCCTGGTGTGTGCGACACCATTTCCAACACCAGTATGGGAACTACCCAGTTTTCTTCCCAAACTGCGTAAGAACGGCGAGACTTACCACCTTTTTTGCGTTCTACCCCCACGCTTAAAAAAGCATCTGGCACTACGGGTACTTTGGGACTGACTCCTGTCGTGTGATAAACTGCCATATCTACCCCAAAATACCAATCTGTACGATTTGCCCAAATTGAGTTCAGTAAAAATAGTAAGACGTTGGGCAAAAAGTTTTGGTCTTCGTTATCCACAGGTGTATCGTCACTACAAGGCAATTCGTCAGTGCTTGGTAACGCATTTTTGAGATCTTTTGACAGCATAGTCTTTGTCTCGCTGGCGTTCAGTTTCTCAATTATAGTGTAGGTGTTTAGCGTTTAATAAACCGTTCCGACAATTTCAAAGTAACTTGAAACTGAGGTTACTCAGAATTTCAGGCAAGTACTTGCATCCTTGTTAAATATTGTAGAGTCGCAATGCGTTCGGCTGAGTGTTGCGACCAATCACTCTTGAAATCCATTTTTTGCTCGGCATAAAATTCCTTCATAATCATGCCGGATGGCACTATCAGAACTGAGTACATTGATTGAGCAAGGTATCGATTCCGTGTCAGCAAAAAGAGGTGAAGTCATTGGTATTGTAACAGGACCCAAATAATCTTCAATGCGTTAAAGAATATCTCTAGGAATATTTGAAAAGAAGTCTAGTCCTGTCAAGTCACTTCAAATCTCGTGGCGATATCAATTAATGGGTTGATGTCATCAATGGGGATACGAGAAATGGTGTTGGCTACAGTGGATTTTGCAACTTGCTTGTACTTCACAATGTCGAGAACAGCTTCCAGAGAGGACTCAATAGAACCTTGCAACCATGCGGGGAATCTAGAGCAGTGTTCGCCTGCAAAGAACAGGGTGTTTTGGGGTCTTTGTGCTGCCAAGTAGTTGGATTTGCTGTCATCCCAGTGAATGGTGCATCTTCAGCACTTGACCGTTGATGTTCATTTTGGCATTGCTTTCCTCAAACACGGTCATAAATTTGCACAGATTGTCAGCGGCCAATGTAGCTGGTTATTCCGGCTCTTCAGCAATTGTCCACTGCCACATTCTTATAAGAAATTTGCTTAGCCTGTACTCTTCCCGATCCCATTGACCATTGACCCCCTGCCATACAAATGGATTGGGTTTGCTCGCATCTGCTTTGATTATTCCCCAACAGGCAATACCTTGATTTTCCTGCATAAACACAAGTTTGTCATCAACCCATTCAAGTTCTTCTATTGTTAGTAACTGATTGTGGGTGATATTGAGCCAATGATCGCCAGTTAATGCATAATATTCAAAAAGAGCTTTGGGAATTGTTAATTTCTGTTGTTCTAGTTTCTTCCACACTGCATCATAGCCAAGACCATCTGATGGATGGAGTGATAAATTTAATTTTTTTTGAAATTGACAAATATAATATTTTTTGAACATAGAATATATATTTAAGCTTCCTAAATCCTTCAAATTCTTAAAGACGCCAGCAGGAGGCTATCTTCAAGATATCCTGTGAGTGCAGGAGATGCTTGAATGTCTGTCCTATAGCGATCGCCATTTTCGCCAAAACTAAAAGCTTAATTTTACAAGCTTTGACAAGTATAGTTGATAAGTGGATATTGACAATACTCCAAAAATTTAGTTTTTGAACACGTAAGGAGCGTTTTATGCTGAAGCAGATGGTTGCTGTTTTACTTTTTTCGGGTGTGGCGCAGGCTACTCCTGTAAATAGAGTTGACTATCAACAGATGTATGGCAAATGCTTGAAGGCGGCTGGTGTTACAAATAATAGTTCAGTGGATCGGTGTTCGCGCCAAACGTTTACGGCTACAGAGCAGGAAATGAATCGCCTCTACAGTAAAATTTACAATCAAATTGCATCTCGACAGGCGGAAGATGCGAAAAAGTTTGAACTTTCTCAAAAGTTTTGGTTGAGCTATCGAGATAGTCATTGCAAGCTGGCTGGAGCTTATGTTGGTTCGCCGATGTATTCATACTGTCCAATGCAGTTAAATATTTCACGGGTTGCTGAATTAAGAGAGCTTGCTGGAGAGTGAGACTATTTCTAATTTCCATCGCTAATACCCCACTGAAATCCTAACGCTTGAATTTTTACCAATAAAGTTGAAACTTCAACGTTTGAACCCACAGGTGCTAAGTTCTCATTAAGAATATGTTGAGCCGTTGCAAAATCTTGAGCACTCTTAGCATCAACTCCTGTATGGAAGACAAGACGATTGACTTGTGCAAGGCGAGCAGCTAGAAGTTGTAAAAGAGCCATTAAAATACGATTACCTCCATAAGCACCGCAGCCCCAAAAACCTGTATGAATAATTACAAATTGCTCTTGAGCAGATTCAAAACATGATTCCACTTTTGCTGTAGCAAACCCAGTAAATGCTGTATCAAGGATGTATCGGATCTCTTGTTGAGTGTAAACACCATAGCCGTTAGAGGGGGCTTCCATGGCAATAATATTAGTCACTGTGGGCGGATTCAGTGGTTTTGTTGCGAGTTCAATAGCTTCTGCTGTAGCACGTGCAAAATTGTTACCATAGAGCCCGTAAGGTCTTGCGTTTTCTACACTAGCATCGGTCGCGATCGCACACCGTCTTTCCACGCCACGAATTAATATAGGCGTCGGTTCTCCAGCTTCTACTGTAAAGGGATCGATACCTGCATCAAGCAATGCTTCTCGTAAAGAACCAAGTGCAGGATGTTCAGCCACTTGCATCTCATCTTGTGCGAGTAGAGAGCCACTGTAGGCACAAAACAGGTCACAATGAGCAAAGTTCAGATACCACTCCACTTCATCATTTTTTTCATGCGATGGTTCGTATTCAAAGTAACCATATCGTTCCTCAAACTCAGTGCGATCGCTTGAAGAAGATAGATTAACTGGGAGTGTTATTTTACGCCAACGAGAGAAGACTATTTCACCGCTATGAATACAGCCTGGAGGACAAGCGATCTGATAAACAATTTTTTTGTTTTTGTTTTTTAATTTTGGTGGATGAGTGTCTACCAGACTTTGGGTTGTAAATTTATGGCGGCAAATTAGATTATCTGAAGCAGCATTCATGAATTTTTTTCCTTTTGACAGATTTTTATCTCAGAATTTGTCATATGACTTGTCTTTTGTTTATCACTTTAAGTTTGGTTCACCAGTTTTTTATTGATCGCCCCAATAACCAATGATAACAATTTTCATAACAAAATCTTTCTTATAAGCTAGAGATCGCTTGATTCGTGTAGACGTAGAAGAACATCTCGCATCTTATTGCAGATGTTTCTTCAGTTCAGCTGCTACTTGGACAAAAAGCGAGCAGGTTGCTGGAAGCTCGGCTAAACCATTCAATAGTCCGAAGTCATCACAATTTCATTTTACTTCTTTAAGTACCTAAGATATCTAGTAAAAGTTAAGTTAGATTCTACCTTTAATTCCTTAACTTTTCTGTATCGACTTTTCCCTGGGTAAATTCTATAAAGATAACAGAACACTAGCAATCAAGGATTTGAACTGATGACAAGTCAAATGAATTCTATGAATAATATGCACTGGAACAGAATTTTAACCTTTGCTTGACCAACAAGCATATTGTTATTTGCACAAGCTTGCGCCCCTAGTAGATTAATTTTTACCCATTCTACATTCTACTGTAGAAAGCCCTGTTAACTATCCGCTCAATCATAGTGGTAATTAAGTTTGTCTAAGCTTTTGGCATTAGCAAGATTAATCCGTTATGAACACCTTCCAAAGGGTGGAATCTTTGGAAATACTTTTTCTAAATAAATAGAACTGCAAATATCATGACACTCCAAAACATTGTAACTACGCTTGAGAATCAGATTCAAAATAATCAGATTGTGCTGACAAGCTCAACGCTAGAATTGATTCCTCTTAACAAGTTTCTGAATATTCTAAATTTAGAACAATTTGCCTTAAGAGATGTAGAAATTAATATCTCTGCAAATAGTGCTTCTCTGACTGGCAAAACATCTCTACTTGGTGTTGAGAATGCTGGGCTTGCCATCCTATTTACCGAAACTGACAGTGAAGTCACCTCTAAGCTGAATGCGATGCTCCCGATCGCTCACATTCCGGGAGCAACTTGGCTTTCACTGGAGAATGTGCAACTTGAATTGAACTTGAGTGCTGCAACAAATCAGCTTACAGGGACAATTGCTGGCGTATTGTCTGGCGGAAATATTGACGCCGTTGATGTCATTTTGACAATTGATGCAGCCACTGAGACGACTTGGCAAACGGAAATTTCTCGATTTAGTCTATCTGCGATCGCCCAGACATTCCTTGGTGGCGTTTCTCGTCCCGCTGAGTTACCAGACTTTGAGTTGACGATGATTGGCATTAGCATTACCCCAGCAACTGGGATGTTTGCTCTCCGAGGAGCAACCACCACTCAATTGGATTTGGCTACCGGAAGCGACGAACTGGGAGTTCAGGTGACGTTGACGGCAAATCGAACTGTCATGCTCGGTATGAGTCAAATTGACGCCTCCCTCAGCATTAGTGGTGAAGGGCTATTGGCGATCGCTAATGAACTAGTACTGAAAAACTTTAACTTAAATTTCACCTTAGAAGGTGGGGATTGGAGCTTATCTGGAGAAGTGTCAGCAGAGTTGTTTGAGCAGATGTTGACATTGTCTGCTGCATACAACCAGAACGACAATACTAAAAAATTCATGTTGATGACAACAACATCTGCCGAATTGGTAAATCTGGCAGGGGTAGGTACTTTCAACATTACAGGGCTGGCGATCGCTCTTGAGCGACAGTTAATTGAAGGGCAAACCACTGCAACTTCCACTTGGCAAGTCTCAGCAGATGGAGTCATGCGTGTAGACTCCGTTTTTGACTTCCAAGGAAATCTCACCCTTGCTCGTGAAGAAGAAACGACTCGTCTGGTGTTCATACCCAATCAAGCAACACTCTCCATTCCCTTACCACCGGATCGACGGTCGTCTATGAATCTAGAGTTTGGCGGCATTTCCATTGTCAGACGCAGCCCCGATCCAAGTACACCAAATCGCACAGCATGGATGTTTGTAGCTTCAGTGAACTTGGCGTTTAGTGGCTGGCATCCTTCAGTACAACAAGTTTTGCCAAACCGGATCGATGCGACATTCACAGCAGACAATGATTCTGTTCGCCTGAGTGCTGAACGCGTAGTTGCGCCTTTCGACTTTGCGATCCCTGATATCCAAATCGATAACAACACTCGCATTCCCCTCGGGAATGCCCGGATTGATGTCTCTGACTTAGCAATCTTGTTTGGTAATGAAATTGAACTGTCTGCTCGCATTGGGGTTGGTCTACCAGAAAATTTGAATAATCTGTTTGGCAGGGAGGCAGATGGCACACCTAGAGTTAGATTTTTTAATACTTTCGATCCAAGGCATCCAGAAGACACGGTTGTTCGGGTCGAACTGACAATTAACGCAGTTAGCGGTATCCGGCTAACACCCCGCACTTCCATTATTACAGCAGTGCGCCTGCAAGAGGAAAACGACGAAACCTTCTGGTATTTGGATCTGGATAGTTTTGGTGAAGTCAAGTTCCGGGTTCCTGTCTTCAGCTACGACAGTACAACTTCCAGTTTCCTAGCCAGTGGTGGCTTTGAAGTTGTCCGAGACCTCAGCTTGCCTCTAACCCCCGCCAAACTACTGCTCAATGCTACAGGATTAAATGCCGTTGCTGATACTCTGCCTGATGGAGTGCCTTTGCAACCCATTCAGATTTTAGATGACCGGGGTAATTTCAGGGTAGATGAACTGGCGTCCATTCTCAATCGCGTTAGCAGTGCGGAACTGCCGGATGAAGTCATGCAGGCGCTTGGGGTAATTGGCGATCGCCTAGATCGACTTCCTGACAGTTTCCGCCAATATCTCAACATCCAAATTCCCGACAACTTCTTTTTTAATATTGCCGTTACACCCACAGGTGAAGTGAAGTTGGAAGCGCGAGTCAACGAAGGCGATCGCCCAATCCGGTTCTTGTTCTCCGACCCCACTTTCCCAGTTCCCAACCCCATCCCCTCTATCATTGGGATTGAACTACGCAGTCTCTCTTTTGGTACGCTCTCCGGAGGTAGCCTGTTCTTGCTAGAAGTCGATGCCAATGTGGATTCGTTTGACTTGCTAACGCTAGCAGGTGCGCTGCTACTACCTGAGAACGACAGCATCCCGCTACCTAATAGCCGCGAGCTACACCGCCGCTTGATTTTGCACAAGCTGTTCATGCTGATTGTTTATCAGACTGGGATTCCCATCCCCATTCCCATGTTCTACGACGAAATTGGGATTGAGTACCTGGGATTGGAAGGGGTGAACTTTGAAACTCACACCCAGTTCCCCATGCCCAGCGTAAATTTGGCAGAGGTCGGGCAAATTCTCTCGAACTTCCAACAGTTCTTCACCGATCGCGATTTCTTGCTCAATCCCGACGATGCTCCCACAGATGTCAACCTAAGATTCACCTTACCTCTAAGCGGCAACTTCTTACAACTTCCAAAATACCTAGGCAGCCAACGGTTGGGTTCCACAGCTAGTGGCATTGAAATTGATGCTTACCGCAACCTTGCCAATTTGTTAAATGGTTTGAAAACCTTATCAGTCAACCAGTTGATTCAGGCGATGCCGCTGGAGTACCGCGTGAACAGCGTTGGTTTGAACTTTGGTCCCGCTGCTATTAATGCAGGCTGGTTAATTACAACCCCAAATGAATTCCGTCAAATTGCGGCTCAATCAGCACCTCGTCAAACGGTCTACAATCAGTTGGGCTTTGCCAGCGAGCAGCAGGCAAACGCCGCTTTGGCTGTTATCCCCACACTTGGAGGTAGTCGCAACGACGAGGGGTTAATGGTATTGATGCGGGGAACTTGGAATGTAACAAATGTTGCTATGCTGGATGCCGTATTTGGTTTAGCTGCATCTGGCTCACAAGGTTTTGCTACCGGATTCCGGATTGCAGGTGCTATTTCTAATATTATCGATTTGGAGATGGCTGGGAGTGTTGTCATTAATACTCTTAGAGCATCGTTAATGCCGACAGCACCCACGTCATCCCAAACTCCATCCCCCGTTTACGCTCTAGTATTTAATGGACAAAATAATTACATCACCCTCAACAACCCTGCTAGTTTGAATTTCACGGGTCAAATTACGATTGAAGCTTGGGTTAGACCTGAAGTTACGGACAGCTTGCGTAACATTGTCGCTCACGGGTTTACCCGCTCCCCCAACGGTGAGGTATTTTTGAGAATTAGTAACGGCAGCTATCAGATTGGCTCTTGGGATGGACAAGAATACTTGACATCAGTAGCAATTCCTGCTGAGGATATTGGCAATTGGGTACACCTAGCGGGGCTGTATGATGGCACAAGCTGGCGACTCTACCGCAATGGAGTAGAAGCCAGTGTGAATCAAGCAGCTAGAGGAGCGATCGCTGTCAGCGAAAACTGGGCAATTGGCGCTCGCGGTACTGGAACTGAACGTTTCTTCCAGGGACAAATTCAGGATGTCCGCATTTGGAACCGCGCCCTCTCAAGCCCAGAAATTCGGGTGAATATGTCTCGTCGTCTTAGAGGAGATGAGATTGGACTGGTGGGCTACTGGCAGCTGAACGAAGGACAGGGCACTGTTGCTAACGATCTGACCGGCAACAGGAATACTGGCACTATTCAAGGTGCCCAATGGCAAAGACTCCCAGCATCCATACTGATTCCAGTTAACTTACCAGACAATGCATCCTCCACAGGATTTCACTTAACGGGGCGCAGTTCCCTGTCAATTCTCAATCGCCAGATATTTAACGGCGATCTCCAAATCGTCAATGACCAATTTAGCTATCGGGGTGAGTTGAGCCTCTTCCCACAGGGATTTCCCATACAGGTAAACGGTCATCTAGAAGGACTGCTCAGCAACTCGAATTTTTACCTTGCAGGCAATGTGAACACTTCCCTTGCAGGCTTCGATTTGGTGAATGCAAGGGCGATCGTAGATAACAATCGGCTCTTTGTTCAAGGTAACTGGTTGGGAGTCATGACCACCCTTAACGTAGACGCTAGAAATCAGTTATTGTTGCAAGGAAATGTAAATATTAACTTGTGGGGACTGCAAGCAAATTTGTCGGTGGAGATTGACGGTAATCGTGGGGCAATGGTTCAGGGCACAATCCAAAGCTTAAGCGTCCTAAATGGTGCATTCAAACTCATTGGTGCTGGTGGGCGACCAAACCCCTCAATATTGTTCCGGGTCAGCCCGCAACAACCGCTGACAGCAGCTATTTCCGGTGCCATTCGGCTGTTAGGCATTGCAAGTGAAACTCAGATTGCTGTGGCGCAGGATCGGTTCTCTTTCCAAACCGAAGGTCGCCTCTTCAATGCTTTCCAGTCTGTCTTAGAAGTTCAGGGACAACAGCTCAACAATGCCGCCAACTTCCGAGTTGCAGGTAGAATGCAAAATGACTTGTTCGAGTACCTCAACCGAGAAACTTCTTTTGCCATTCAAACCGCAGTGGATACGGTAACGGCGGATCTCAGACGAGCGGAAATGGATGTTCAGAATGCTCAAAATCGAGTTAATCAACTCGACACGCAAATTACTGCTCAACGTAATATAGTGAGACAGGAACGGGCAACAGCAGACTCCCGTCTCAACGATGCACGCGCCACTGTCAACAGATCCCGACAAAATCTGGATAATATCGAGAGAGACATCCAGCGGTTGCAAAACGATCTTAACCGCGAACGGAACAATCAAGTTTGTACCCGAATTCCGCCTGTGATTGGAGCCAATGTTTGTGTTCCACGCCGACCGGATGAAATCGTCCGTCTCGAAGGGGAACTCCGGCTCCGTCAGGCAGGGCTACCTCTGGCAGAAACAGCTTTGCGGAGCAGCCAGGAAACGTTGAGATTAGCCGAACGGGGAGTTGCCACATTCCCCATTGATGCAGACCCACGTATAGCAACTCTGCTTGCAGCACGGGCATCTGCCAATGCCACTTTGATAGAGTTGCGAGACACCCTGCGATCCATCACAGCCACTGTGGGTGTATTTAGCTCCGTAAGTGACTTCATCCGACGCAACGGATTGAATAGTCTGCTAAATGTACGTTCTGCTAATTTCGATACCAGTCTCAACTCGGCTGTAGGTGGAATTATCTCCCTTAGCCTTAGCCTGATGTATTTGAATCAAAGTCGCAACATTAATCTAGCGTTCGACTTTAATAACCCGCTCAACAGTGCTAGAGCATTAGCTCGATTGCTGTTGCCCGCTTAATGATATCGCTGAGGACTGAGTTTCTTTCTCAGTTCTCACTCAATTAGAGGGAGCATTCCATTTTGGCATATTGCCTTTAGAAGAGGATTCTGATGCTAGACAAACAAAGTTCACCTACGCGGACTTAATGGAAGTCCGCGTAGGCAACTGGCGTAAGCCCTTACGGGGATAGCCTGCGGCATCGCGGAGCGTGCGCTTTGCGCTTAGCGTCTCCGTTCCTGAGATAGGGCGAACCCGGAGGGACTTCGTTTGTGTAGACGCGATTTCAATCCCAAACGTGTTTTTTCCAAATGGGGATGCTCCCTAATTAGATAGTATTAATTAGGTACAATCAAAAAATAATTGTCCGACCTTGTTCTTGAGCATCTTTCTTTGTATAAGAAACACCATCAACCTTAATTCCTTGTGGATTCAAAAGCGTGATAATGCCACCTTCATTGCCCAACTGAATATCCGTACCTAAAAGTTTGACTATAGTGGTGTTTCCAGGCTCAAGAACACCATCTAGTGGTAACTTTCGTTTTAATCGGTCGGTAATTGACCAACCATTCAAGTTGACTCTGCTGGAACTCGTATTCAGTAACGTTACAGTTTCTTTGCCAGAGTCAGCACCAAGCGGGTTTACCAACGCAGCAACAATGCGAACTTCTGCTCTGGTGACTGGTTCTGCAGGCAAGGTAGGTTCTGTCCCTACTCTAGCGTCTATTGGATTGCCAGTGCGATCGTCTGTATGGAACGACTGGGACTGAAATGCAAAGAAAGCTGCTAACCACTGGTTCCGATCTTGAAAGTGAATGAGTAAACCTCCATCTTGAAAAACACCGTTATCTTGGCTAAACCGTCCGCTGCTACCCTGATTCATATGAATGTTATGAATACCTCTACCCGGTCGGAAACCAAAAATTTTGTCGGGCTTGTCTTCAGGTCCAAAAGGTTCTCCAAAAACGTACAGAGCGGCATTTGGATTGTTCAGCGATCGCTGAATAAATAAGTCAATAATGTCATGTAAATCATCATCTTGTCCTGGAGCATCAGCCGGTAGAGCTTTTAGCTGATTGGGAGAGAAGAGGTTAGCGCGAATATAATCCAATGCAATACCTCCTGCTGTCCGTTCCGATTCCTTAATTTCGGTAAAGCCGAATTCTAAGTTAAGCAGTTGGTTGGTAATTGGATGCTCAAAATTATCATTGACAAAATAAAGCAAATCCACAGGAGCCTGTACTGATTTCACATTAATGGCAAGACGGTATTCATTTTTACCATCTTTAGCAAGAACCTGAAAGTGAGGGCTTTGGTCGTCTTCTCTTTCCATCTTGCTGTCTACAGCTTTACATTTAAGAACTCCGTAGCGTTTTAGCGACATATGCTCTCCATGAGTCAATTTAACGAACACTCCCAAATATGAGTCATTTGAGTTAGGTGTTCTCAATTCAAAATTGTACTAAATCAGTAAATACACGGTTTTCGATTCTCAGTATTTTGATGTTACTATAGATACGAGTGTGTCAAAGTTAGTGCATCTATTCATCGAACAATTGGTTTCTGGAGAAACATTTTATTGTTAATGTAACAGTAAATATCAAAAACTAATAATTATTTTAAAAAACCATGGTTTCTTGAGTTGACATAATGTTCTCATGAGAGAAGAAAAACTTTATGACTGTGTTTGAGTTAGCAATGATGGGAGTCGGTCATGTCGTTTGTAGAAAAATAGAGAAACGCGATCGCCTTCTAAATTCTTAAAAATTTTCTATCACTCAGGCACATTTTTATAATTATTTAGTCTATATACTTGGGAGTCATTTTGGGTGCTCTGCCATGACGTTACCCTTACCCAAAAATGATTCATGAATACTACTTATTTAAATGTAACGGTTGATTGGAATGCTGTTGAAGGACAGACCAAAGATGAACATTTTGGAATAAATGTTTATAGGGCTGTTGCAGATGCAGGTAACTCAAAATATCGCAGCAACATGAACTATATGAGTCCGGGAATAATCCGCTTTCATAATGTGGATTATATGAAAGACTCTAGCAAGGATCATGGCTTAATCGATACTAAAAATAAAACGTGGGACGTTCAAAAAGTTGTCAATACTATTCAAGCTTCCATTGATATGTTTGGTGCAGATCAGCCCAAACGCATGTTCAATATTCCTTCATGGCCAAGTTGGATGGACGCCAACAATGATGGTTATTTAGATAGCGATCGCTTTGACGAATACGCAAAATTATGCGCGGATTTAGTCAAAATTGTTAATAAGGATAATAACTTAGGCGTTCAATATTGGGAAATTACTAACGAGAAAGATATTGAATACTTTAGTATTTTTCACACTAAAAGTGGTTGGGGTAAGCTGATTGACCCAAATCAACCAGATCGTTTGGACGAATTAATAACTATTTATAACAAAGTTGCTGAAGCAATGAAGGCGGTCGATCCGAGCATTAAAGTCGGTGGACCAAGTATTGCTCGTCCTGACTTAACTCCTTTCTATGAACCCTTCGTCAAAGGAACAATAGACAATCTAGACTTTTTTACCTATCACTATTACCCTACAGGTAGTGCTTCGACTCCAGACCAAGAAGTCTTTAATGCTACTAATTCTATTGGGAAATACACAAAAAGTATTGTTGATACGCTCAAAAAGCTCAGCCCCGATCGAGAGATTCCTGCTATATTAGGTGAGTATAACATTAGCTGGACTTGGGAAACTCACGATCCACGTATGGCTAACAACAAAGGAGCCATTTTTGATGCATTATCAATAATAAAAGCTATAGAAAACGGTGCTTCAGCATCGCTCTCTTGGAATGAAAAAGACGGTAGCTACGGGAAAACAAGTTATAATGATACGTTACGTCCTGGTGGCGAACTTCTACATTTGTTTAATCAATATTTAGTTGGTAATCGTATTGCTACAACCAGCAATAACAGTAATATTGAAACTTTTGCAATAGATCGTCCTGGTTCTCATAAAGCCTATGTATTAATTAACTCTTCAAATAGCTCTCAAGAAGTTGCTGTTACATTCAATAATTGGAACTCAACATCATCTAATGTCAGCAAACATATTATTTCTGACTCTGGTTATAGTCAAGAATTAACTGCTTGGGATACGGTCAATAATAATACTATAGTGCTACCTGCAAACTCTGTTATTCTCTTTGAAGATGACAGTATTGATGTGGATTTACCCCCAACTTCCAATTCCGGTCCCACACTTCCAAACGATACCCAAGGCAATACTGACAATACTAATGGAGGTTTACCACCAACTTCCAATCCCGACCCTACACCGCCAAACGATACCCAAGGTAACACTGACAATACTAATGGAGGTTTGCCCCCAACTTCCAATCCCGACCCTACACCGCCAAACGATACCCAAGGTAACACTGACAATACTAATGGAGGTTTGCCCCCAACTTCCAATCCCGACCCTACACCGCCAAACGATACCCAAGGCAATACTGACAATACTAATGGAGGTTTACCACCAACTTCCAATCCCGACCCTACACCGCCAAACGATACCCAAGGTAACACTGACAATACTAATGGAGGTTTGCCCCCAACTTCCAATCCCGACCCTACACCGCCAAACGATACCCAAGGCAATACTGACAATACTAATGGAGGTTTACCACCGACTTCCAATCCCGGTCCCACACTTCCAAACGATACCCAAGGCAATACTGACAATACTAATGGAGGTTTGCCCCCAACTTCCAATCCCGATCCCACGCTTCCGAGCGATAGCCAAGGTAACACTGACAATACTAATGGAGGTTTACCACCGACTTCCAATCCCGATCCCACGCTTCCGAGCGATAGCCAAGGTAACACTGACAATACTAATGGAGGTTTACCACCGACATCCGAACCCGACCCCACGCTTCCGAGCGATAGCCAAGGCAATACTGACAATACTAATGGAGGTTTACCACCGACTTCCGAACCCGACCCCACACTTCCGAGCGATAGCCAAGGCAATACTGACAATACTAATGGAGGTTTGCCCCCAACTTCCAATCCCGACCCCACACTTCCGAGCGATACCCAAGGCAATACTGACAATACTAATGGAGGTTTACCACCAACTTCCAATCCCGACCCTACACTTCCAAGCGATACCCAAGGCAATACTGACAATACTAATGGAGGTTTACCACCAACTTCCAATCCCGACCCCACAATTCCAAATAACTCACCAGGAAATGGTGATACGTTAAATCATGTTTCACCGGATATTTCCCCTCAGATAAACTCTGGTAGTCCTATATCTAGCCCTGAAAATATAAGTACTGGGGGCAGTTATACTTCAACAACTTTCCAACAGTCTTCTTCAGGCAATCTCAGTGATTACAACCAGCCTACTCGCTTTGATAATATTGAGTTTTCATCAAACACTAAAGACTCCAGCACTAATATTGCTTCTGTATTATTAAACGGTGGCAAGAACATCACTCAGAGTATTAAGTCAGCGCTCGATACCCCGCGTAACACTTCAGGAAGCCATGTCACTGATAAAACCACAATCGTCGATCCAGAGATTATAAATGTGTTAAATCCTTCAAAAGACTCTCAAGCGCCATTGCTTGACCTGCGTCAGATTGACCTTAATAAAGATGGTCAGATTGATAACAAAGTCTTTGTCAATTTCTATGACGTTAAGAGTCATGCAGCTTACAATAATAGTGTAGGATTCTACAAAATTGCTAATATAGATGGAGCAGTTTTTGACTCTTTAACAGGCAAATTAATTCCTCCAGGCGAAAAAGGTTACGTTCAAGTAGCGCTTCAACAACGGGTGGAGGTAGAGCTAAATCGAAATACAGGTCAACTCATCTCTCAACTCGAGGGTGGAGCTTTATATGCTCCTTACCTAATTGCAAATGGTACGGCGCAAGAGTACCTCAACAGCATATCTAGCAATAAAACGAGCAATTCCTCTCTCCAAGCATTCTTTAGCTACGGAACGGGAAACCCCGATAAGATCGAGCACGTCAAGTCACTTGGCAAGAATCAATTGGCATTTGAGGATACCCTCGGTGGGGGAGATAAAGACTTTAATGATTTGATGTTCAAAGTGAAAGTTCAAAGCAGCCAATGAAAATCTTGTGCTGCTTTGAAGATAGTGAATGAACATTCTTCTCTCACCCAAAGGCTCACTTGTCTTTATAGAATATGAAATCCCGGTTCAATAACTAACTTTTTTGTGATAAATCCATGAGATTTGATAGTTTGTAAACTATACGAGCACCAACATTACCATCCCACTCTGCATCACCTACTTCGCAGAGATCGAAACCAATAATTTTTCTACCGCTATGAACTAATTCACGGAACAGAAAAAAAGCTTGCTCTAATTCCAGCCCTCCAGGAACGGGAGTTCCCGTACTCGAACAGAGTTTGGGATCGAGACCATCAACATCAAAGCTAATGTAGACTTGTTCGGGCAAATGACTGATGATTTCCCGGCACATTTCAATCCAAGTTGTGCCAGAGTACAGTTTTTGTTTGATAATTGGGTCGTAATAGGCAACAATTCTACCGTTCGAGCGGTCGATGGTTTGCACTTCATCATGGCTGATATCGCGCAAAGCAACCTGCACTAACTTGGAAATTTGCGGGATTTTCATGGCATTAAACATGATGGATGCATGAGAAAACTCAAATCCTTCATACGCATCGCGTAAATCTGCATGGGCATCAATGTGTAAAATGCCAAAGTTGGGATAGGCAGTTGCCAATGCTTGATAATATCCTAATGGCACACTGTGATCCCCGCCGATCGCAGCAACTCGTTTGCCATTATCTATTGCTTCTTTGGTCTTTTCAAACAACCATTGATTGACTTGTTGGCAAGCTTGATTTATTTCTGTCAGGACTGGTGTTAAATCTGGTGTTGCTGTCAGGGGTTTGCCTTGCTCTAGACGTTGGATAATTTCTGCTGCGCGATCGCGATAATACGCGTTTTTCTCAAGAATATCTTGGGGAATTTCCACCATAAATATTCCCTGTTTCCATCCATCAGGATTATCGATATCGAACAAATCCAGTTGCGTTGAGGCATCAAGAACGCGCTGCGGTCCGTTAGCAGTACCTGCACCATAGGAAACGGTCACTTCCCACGGTACGCCAAAGACTATTAGTTTCGCTGACTCGTAATCAAATGGTAACCCTAGGAGGTTACCATTTATTTGACCTACGCCACTGGGGTTGTAATCTTGGAGTTGCATTGTCCTATGGAATTAGGTAGACAAAACACCGCTTGGTGAGTACTAAAATATAGTAGCGCAGCTCGTATTTTAGAGGCTTGTTTTAGAGGCTTGCCACTCCAAAAGTATTGCATTGGGCGGGATCTCCTGTCTGAATACCTTGCTTAAACCAACGCGCTCTCTGAGCCGAAGTGCCGTGTGTGAAGGATTCTGGGGTGACATATCCTCTCGCTTGGCTTTGCAAGCGATCGTCTCCAAGACTGCTAGCTGCATTGAGTGCTTCTTCAATATCACCTGTTTCTAAAACCTGGCGCGATCGCTGGGCGTGATGTGCCCAAATACCAGCAAAACAGTCTGCTTGTAACTCCTGGCGAACGGAAAGTTGATTGGCTTGTTCTTGAGGAACTTGACTTTGTGCTGCACGAACTTTGTCAGAAATACCCATAAGAGTCTGAACGTGGTGTCCAACCTCGTGAGCAATAACATATGCTTGAGCAAAATCTCCAGGAGCTTGGTATCTATTCTTTAAATCTCTATAAAAGCTTAAATCAATATAAAGTTTTTGATCCGCAGGACAATAAAAAGGACCTACTGCCGATCGCGCATAGCCACAAGCAGACCGAATAGCATCAGAGTAAAGCACTAACTTTGGCTCTACATAAGTTCGTCCCATTTGCCGAAACAGGCTATTCCAGGTATCCTCAGTATCTGCTAGGACAACTGAAACAAAATCAGTCAAGCGATCGTCGCTTGTTGCAGAACGTTCTGTTTGAGTAGACTCTGAGTTAGGGCTGCTTGGTGCTTGTGTTTGGTCCCAAATAACGCTGGGATCGCCACCTAATAACGCTACAATTAATGACAAAACAATTGCCCCAATACCACCCCCGACAACAGGTGCGGAAATCCGACTTCCACGCCTATCTTCAACATTGGTACTTCTACGACCAAATTCCCACCGCATAGCCTAGAGTCTCCCAATAATTTATATATAGTAGAAGTGCGATTTGGCGATCGCATTTTCTAAACTTTTACAAATGCACCAAAAATATAAGTAATTTTATTCATATAAGGCATCTGTCACAGGGGTTGCGATCGTTTGCTCGGACATCATACTTCGGGAAGGCTTGCTGTCCATCCCTCATCTTGCAGTTCTCATCGCATCTAAAAACTTTAGTTGCTGGTAAAGACAATCTATTTTAGGGAGATTGGTACCAGCCGCTTGTACCATCCGCAATGGATTTCCAAAAATGGCTTCTACTTCCATAGGACGGCGTTCATCATAATCTATTTTCATACTGGTTAAGTATGGTGTCATCTTGGCTGTATTGTGGAGCATTTTTTGAATGAAAGTGTCAGGAATCGTGCGTCCTAAAGCTTTTGCGCCCGTCGCCACCTCATACATAAGTTCCTCAACTAACTTGCTGGAGTCAGGAGACGCCATTAATTCTGCTGTTGTTGCGTTCAGAATCACAGAAAGTCCGTTATATGGAATATTCCATACTAGTTTTTTCCAACGAGCCAAAAGTAAATCTTCATCTAATTCAACAGGAATGCCAGCATTTTCAAAATCTTTTCCTATTTGTCGCAGGCGTTCTGTGATACCACCTGGATGATAGTTTTGTGTATATTCACAAAGTATGATGTTTTTGTAGCTGAGGTGACGGATGTATCCGGGCGCAATTTTATTTGCAGTCAAAAAGCATATCCCACCTATGACTTTATCACTACCAACAATTTGAGCAACTTCTGCTTCTATGCCAAACCCATTCTGTAAAACCAGCACTATCCCAGTATCCTTGACTGCAAAAGGTAATATTTGTGGTAGTAAATGATTTTGCGTCGTTTTCAGTGAAATCACGACGACATCGCAGGCTGGGATCTTTTGAACATCAGAATACGCCTTGACACGAGGTAATGTAAAGTCGCCATCCACTGACTTTATAACTAAGCCATGTTGCCTGACGTGTTCGCAATCGCTTTTGAGCAAAAAGTGGACATTTAACCCAGATTGTTGCAGTTTGGCTCCATAGAAGCCACCCAATGCACCAGTTCCAACGATCGCGTAGGTAAACTCACACATGATATCACATACAATATAAGTAGATGACTTTTTAAGGCTTAATAATAAAAATATTTAATATATTTAACTTATGTTAACTTAATCGTTATTTTGTTAATTAAGCACGCTAGCGAGCACTTCCTTATTTTATAAATATGTTAAACATTCTATATCTAGTACAGGCAGGCAAAAAGAACTATGCAGTTGAAAAAGCACTTGGGAGTTTAGGAAATTAAGCTCTGTTGCCCTCTATTCTCAGCATGGGTGCCTTTCTGGTCTAGGTTAACATTCATCCCAGAACATTAATGCTTGATTTAAACAGCTTAGCTGAGCTTTCCCGTACCAATTGTGTCAGTCTTTGTGCCTTTCTAGTACCAGCTAACCTAGTTGCCACAATCGTTACAATGCTTCTCACTGCGTTCGATCGCCCAACACATCAAATATGGCGATCTGCAGGAGTTGCCACTCTTCTCGCTTTAATCATGGTATTGCACGTATACACCTGGTTTGCAGTTGGCATAGTCATGGCTCCCACTTATATTTTGTTACTGCTAGCACTCTCTTGTTTGCTAACCAATATAGGGGCTCTCCTCTTTCAGAGACACTTCGCTACAGTAACCGATAACCAGTGAATAATGACTGGTGAGTAAGAATAAAATCTATCAAAAAAGGCAGGCTTTGTGCCTGCCCACGACTTTACAGTTATTTGATTCTTGTTCTCAAGCTTTAGTAGCGTCTGGAATAACCACCACTGTTATTTCCACGTCTACCGCCACCACCACCGTATGAAGAACCTCTGTCTTCACGTGGCTTAGCTTTGTTAACTTTTAGATTCCGACCCATCCATTCAGCCCCATCAAGCGATTCAATAGCTGTTGTTTCTTCTGCATCTGTTCCCATATCTACAAAGGCAAAGCCTCTCA
This sequence comes from Tolypothrix bouteillei VB521301, assembly GCF_000760695.4. Taxonomy (GTDB): domain Bacteria; phylum Cyanobacteriota; class Cyanobacteriia; order Cyanobacteriales; family Nostocaceae; genus Scytonema; species Scytonema bouteillei_A. The sequence continues at coordinate 69,491 of NZ_JHEG04000001.1, forward strand.
CTCGACCTGTTTCCCGATCTACGGGTAATTGGACTCTTTTTACGGTTCCATACTCTGAAAAAACGTGTCTGATATCGTTCTCTTGAACTTCATACGATAAATTACCGACGTAAATTGACATAAAACATCTCCTGAATCAATTGGCGATGAGAGTTAGATTCGGAGATTACGCTTGTAAGTACCATGAGACAAACTGCAAAACCGAATATAAATCCTGTGAATTAAGGATAACACAAGTTGCTGGGCTGATTGTCATCGTTTTAAAAAATTGTAAAAATTGCTTAAAGTTAATAAAGTATCAAGGAGAAAAGTGTCTGTTCAAGAAATCTGTAGGCTTCCAAGAAAGGATGTTCCGCCCAAATTTTCTTTAGTGGTAGATAAAGTTGTCTCACTTATCTTTAAATGAAGAAGACAACTTGAATTCTTGCATCCTTGATCTCCGATACTTTATCCTTTTTTGTTCCAGTATTTAACGATCGCTTGCTCGCTATCGAGCCAAAGCGCTACCTGAATTAGAGTGTCGATAAGTAACTTTTGCACGAGGCGTGGCGGACCAACAAGGATAGTGTCAGCTTTCCTTAATAACAAAGCTAGGTGCAAGGGATTGCTAGGCATTCCCTCACGATTGGTTTTGCCATCAATTGCCAAACCATACAACCCTCTGATAAATTGCTCAAACTGTCCTGCAGGGGTATTTTCACTTGTATAGGTCACCCATTCTTCTGAAGCATTGCGAAAACTGTGTTGCACTCGAGGAGGAACATACACGCTCTCTCCGGCTTGTAGTGTAAGGCGTTTACCTCTCCCTCCAACCTCCATTTCCAGACATCCTTGCAATACGGTAAAGGTTTCACCCATCTTGGTGTGATAGTGCAACGGGCTACCTTTTGCACCGGGGGGTAGGTCAAAGCGCACTTTAAAGTATTCTCCTTCCCCCGTGGGGTTTGAATGCAAAACAGTCATGCGATCGCCCGTAACTGAATTCACAATGGTTTCTGGTTGTTGAGTTGCAATTAACTGAGTAGGTTGGCTTTGAACATTTGTCAATTCCATCATCACAAAAACTCCTTTGGGTTAAAATTGTGTCTGAACCTTTGTATTACCGGATGCATTGCTGCTTGGCTATAGTTCAAGAATAGGGGTTCTGCCTTATTGTGAATTGACATATCCTGCCAAGAAGTTAACCGATCGCGACAAGATGAAAGAAGCCACTTTCTCTGTTTACCTTACCCGCAGCATTATGCAATATGCAGTTGCAAAATACGGAGTCGATGCAGATAGTTTGTGTGCGGCTGCGGGAATCGAAACTATCCTGCTGAACCAACCGGATGAGAGAATTCCCGGTACACTTCACAGTGCGGTGTGGCGGGAAGCAATTCAGCGTACAGGGGATGAAAATCTGGGCTTACACCTCGGAGAAGTTTTTAATTTGGCAGCGTTTGGCATTCTCGGCTATGTTATGGTGAACTGTCAAACACTTGAGCAAGTCTTGGAAAAGCTGTCTCGATATACCCATTTGTTTAGCCAAGGTGTGTATATTCACTTCACTGTATCTGAGGGTTTGGTGTTTTGCGACTGCGATATTGCGGGCGACTTAAAAAACTACTTGTTAACAGAACCCCGACAAGCCATTGAAAGTACTTTTTCATCTTTGCTGACAGCAACAAGAGTTTTGACAGGAAAGCAACTTCACCTTCACGCTGTTTGGTTTGGGTATCCACGCCCCGTGAATACTTCCGAACACGATCGCATCTTTCAGACGAATGTACATTTCTCAATGCCTACAAACCGTTTGATCTTTGATGCCAATTGCTTGGATTGGTCTATTTTATCAGCTAACTCGAACCTTTTATCGATCTTTGAGCAGCATGCAGAGGCAATGCTCAATACAATAGTGCGAGAGGATAAATATACTCGACAAGTGGTACAAGCGATCGCGCAACAACTTAAAGGGGAGCTACCATCAATTCAAGCGATCGCTCAATCTCTCGCCATGAGTGTCCGCCAATTGCAGCGAGAATTGCAAACTGAAGGGAAATCTTACCAACAAATTCTTGACGAAACCCGTAAAGAGTTGGCTTTGCGACATTTAAAGAATCCAGAAACTCCGATTTACGATATAGCCTTTTTGTTAGGGTTTTCGGAACCGAGCGCTTTTAACCGAGCATTTAAGAGATGGACGGGGCAAACTCCAAGGAGTTACCGTCAGTCACTGTAGCAAAACACACCTTATTTATCAATAAGTTTCAAAATTTCCGAAAATTGATAGTTACGAGTGAGCTGTTTCAACTCAGTTATCAGAGATGCGTACTCTTGAGGAATTTGTTCGATCAGAGATAACACTTCATCATCATCACACAAGAGTACTGCTTGGTGTAAATCATCAATCCAATTAACAGGCATCACCGATAAATTCTCAGCTGTGAGTGAAGCACAAGCAAATGGTTTTTCTTGTCTCTGGAAACCCGAAGATAAAACTACATCTGAATATATATACTTCACTCCCAAATGTTCTTCCATTTTGGCAAACAGCTCGCTTTCTTGGAAGGGTTTGCAGATAAAATCATTACATCCTGCTTGGAGGGCAAGGGTGCGACTGGTTTTTGATGCCCTAGCAGATAGAGCAATAACGATCGCCGATTGACCTTCTGGAGTCGAACGAATACGTTGTGTTGTTTGATACCCATCTATTCCAGGCATACGAATATCCATCCAAATTAAATGTGGTCGCCACTCTTGCCAAATTTGGATACCTTCTTCTCCATTTTTGGCTACTTGCACCTCAAACCCCACTTGAGTCAGTAGCTTGAACAGCAGGTAACCGTTTTCAGGATCGTTATCTACAATTAAAATTCGATAAGCTGGTTGTCTATCCACTAGTCCGATGACTCGACGCTGAATCGGCGCGGGTGACACATCTGATGCTTTTGCCAACTGAGCTTGAACCTCAACACTAAAAGTACTACCCTTACCGGGAGTACTGCTTACCGTAATAGTACCACCCATTAAGTGTGCGTATCTGAGGCTAATGGTCAATCCCAGCCCCGTTCCTTCTTGCGAGGATCTGCCAGAATATGTTTGGATAAAAGCATCAAAGATAGTCTCAAGTTCGTGTGATGCAATCCCGATTCCGGTATCTACAACAGAGAACACAAGAGTCTCGAACACTATAGATTTTTCGTTATCGACCTGATTTTGCCCTTTCTTTGCTCCTCTTGTTGCTGTCAGAATTACGCTACCTTTTGGAGTAAATTTAACTGCATTACCCAGTAGATTTGTCAAGACTTGCCGGAGTTTGTTAGCATCAGTGGTGATAAATTGTGGTAAATCTGAAGCAATCTGAAGGGAAAGCTGCAAGCCTTTGGCTTCAGTTCGCTGACGGAACATACTCTCTAAAGAATACAGTAAAGCATGAAGGTCAAAACTACTTTCATCCAATATGATTCGTCCCGCTTCGATTTTAGATAAATCAAGAACATCATTGATGATGCTTAGCAAGTGCTCGCCGCTACGATGCATAATTTGTAAGTTTTCTTGCTGTTCTGGTGTTAGAGATGAGTCATAACTCATAACTTGAGCAAAGCCTAAAATGACATTCAAGGGTGTCCGGAGTTCGTGACTCATGTTTGCCAGAAAAATACTTTTCGCTTGATTTGCGAATTCTGCAGCTTCCTTTGCTCGTTGCAGTTCAACCTCAGTTTGTTTGCGCTCGTTAATATCTCGATGCGTTCCTGTCATTCGTAAAGGTTTCCCATTTTCATCCCAAACAACGACTTTACCGTAGTCAGCAATCCATTTCCATTCACCAGATTTGGTTTGAAGTCGATAGTCAAATCTATAGGGAACTGAACAATCTTTTAGGTGCGCTTGTAAGATTTCTTTCACCCAAACCTTATCTTCAGGATGAACCAGTTGTTCCCATGTACTTAAATTTTGGGGGAATTCTCTTGCATCGTAACCAAGCATTTCAAAGTATTTAGGGCTGAAGTAGACTTCATTCGTACTTAAATTCCAGTCCCAAAACCCATCTCCCGATCCTTCAAGTGCTAGTTTTAATCGTTCTTCACTGAGTTGCAATTCCAGTGTTCGTTTGCAAACTCGTCTTTCTAATTCGACATTTGTCTGTTGTAATGCAAGTAATGAGGCTTGCAGTTGATTTGTCATATCTCTAAATGAATTTGCTAGTTCTCCCAATTCGTCTTCTCGATATACAGTCATCGGATAATTAAAATCTCCCCGAGAAATTTTCTTGGCAGCTGCATTCAAATTTATTAAAGGACGAGTTATCCAGTTAGATGTAATGACTCCAATGGCTGTAGCAGAAAAAGCTGCTGCTAGGCATAATAATATAGTAATAAGTGTATTATTATTAATTTGTGCCATAAAATCTGATTCTGGCACGACAATAACAATCACCCAATCTAGACCTAGTTTATCTTTATAGGGAATAACTTGTAGATACTGGCGTTGATTGCGATTCCAAAAACTCAATTGCTGACTTTTTTGAAAACTTTTAAAACTTCCAAACTTGTCTTGTAAATATTGACTGGTTGCTTGAATTAAAGTGTCGTAACTTTCAGTTGCTTTAATTCGCTCGAACTTGTGACTTCCATTTTGTTGTTTGAAGGGAAGCCGCTGTCGATCGCTTGAACTTCCTACCAAAAGTCCGTTACGTTCAACAATAAAAATTTTTCCAGTTTGACCAACCTTGACACTGGCTAAAAATTTCCGAAAGAAGGACAGATCGCAAGCACTAGAGAAGACACCAAGTAGTTTTTTTGTTTTTGGCTCGTAAATGGGATAGTTGGCATTGAGGGACATATCTGAATTATCAGACAGCAGGAAAATTGGGCTCCAAACGGGCTTTCCCTCCTCAACAGCGGCGCGGTACCAAGGCCGTTGTTTGAGATAAAATTGTGGCATTGTTCTCAGACGACTGAGTTTTCTTCCCTTACGGTCTACAGCGTCGTAATATATTACGCTAGGGTTTGCAGGATCGGAACTCAAGATACTCAGTAGGGGGTTCCGATTGGCAACAATGAAGTCGCCTCGTGCTGTACCCACCATTACGTGGCTAACATTTTCAAATTGCAGGAGTTTGTTAAAAAGATAACGTTCCAACGCCGGACGGTTCTGGAAATTTAGATACCCCGAATGAACAGCATCAGCATTTATACGGTTGATTAGTGGTGGGGTGGCTAAATAGTTAGTGAGGTACAAATCAACGCGAGACCCTACCTCGCTCATCAACTGATTGGCTATCTCATCAACTGCTTGTTGTCCATTTTTAAATGATAGGTAACCAACTAGCGCTGTTGCAGCAATCATCTGTAACACGAATGGAATAACGAGCACCCAACTTAGGGACATATAACCTACGCGGTGTTTAAAATTTTGAATATGAGAGGTTGGGGGTTGATTGCTCATTGCTTTTAGTCTAGCGAGTCAAATAATTCATCTAGAATAACTGATACTGTAAGTATTACGCCCTCTTGCCTTTGCAACGTACAGTGCTTCATCTGCTGTAGCAATTAAGTTTTCCGGTGAGTTTTCTAGTGTGGGAACAACACAAGCAATACCCATGCTTATGGTTACAACTTGACTGATAAGGGAAGATTCATGAGCAATACCCAGAGCCGCTATTTCTGTTTGAATTTTTTGTGCAATGTGAACGGCTCCATTTAAATCGGTGTTGGGTAAAAGTACGATAAACTCTTCCCCTCCATAGCGAGCTACCAAATCCGCAGGTCGTCTGCTATTGTTAGCAAGGGCTTGGGCTACTTGTTTCAAGCATATATCCCCTGCTTGATGTCCGTAGCGATCGTTGTAGTACTTAAAGTAATCTACATCACACAGGATTAATGCTAAAAAAGTTCCCTCGCGCCGCGATCGCCGCCATTCCTGACTGAAGGCTTCATCAAAACAACGACGGTTTGCTATTTGCGTTAGACTGTCCAAATTAGCCAACCGTTGGAGTTTTTGATGGGCTTGTCTGAGGGATTCTTCTGCTTTCTTGCGCTGCATGAGTTCACCAAGCTGAAGCGCAACAGCATTGACGAGCTGGACGATTTTGAACTCATAGGGGATTTGGGACTGTTTGAAGAAAACTAAAACAGCCAGTAGCTGTTGGTCCAATAGAATGGGAACACCAAAAGCTGCTTTTAATCCACATGCGATCGCTGCTTCAGTCCGTAAGAATACTGGTGGTTGCACCTGTGCTAAATCCTCAATCCATACAGGTTGTAAAAATTCCCAAACTTGTCCTACTAAGCCCATATAAGGTGCAAACCTTAGAGGGGAACTGGCTTTATGAAAGCGATTGAATTGTACCTGTTTGGAGTCATAAGAAGTTCGCCTTAATTGCAAATTTGTGCCATCTTCACTGAGAATCCAAACTTCGGCATAGTCCCAAGCGATCCCCTGACGCACTTCACATAAAATAGCATCAAGAGCAAGGTCAAAATTAGATGCTTGACTGACTGCTTGAATTGTTTTCAACAACAGTTTAGTTTCGGCTTCTGCTTGTTCTTTCTCTTGAATTTCTTCGTGCAATCTCTGGTTTTGTGCGGAAAGCTCTTGTCGTTGCTTTTGAATTGTGAGTTGATGGCTGATTCGCACTAAAACTTCTTCAGCCTGAAAAGGTTTGGTAATATAGTCTGCACATCCACTTTCAAAAGCCTTCACTTTATCTGTAGCGTCATCCAAGGCGCTTAAGAAAATAATCGGAATTTCACTGGTTTCTGAAGAGTTTTTTAGCGCAGTACAAACTTCATATCCATCCATATCTGGCATTTTTATATCTAATAAAATTAGATCGGGTTTTTCTACTCGAATAGTTTCTATTGCCACATGACCGCTCATCGCCTTCCGAACTTTATACCCGTGTTTGTTAAGGATCGCAGCAAGTATCCGAAGGTTATCGAGATGGTCATCAACAATTAGTAAATTTGCCTTGGTTGCTAATATCTCTCTTTGGGTTAAACAGCCAGACTCTGTAGATTTTTGAATGTGTTTGGTGGCTCCATGCATTTTTATAATCATTACTATGTAAAATTTTGTTGACTATGTTTGAATTCTTTCCAAAAGTTTAACTATAAAAACAATATTATACAAATCTTAATCCCTTGACTTTATGTCAAGAGGTTGGATTGTAGTTTTTCTAGTAAAACTATTACAAAGTTATTTATATCTAAAATTTAGATTTTTTTTTAAAATTCTCATCTATTTTTAAGAAAACATGAATTGCATTGACTAATTATTATTAAGAGCATAATATTTTATTATTGCATCATCTCCCCTGTGTTGAACGGCTCTTTTAACTTGCTGCCACAATTCAGTATTTTCTCGGTAGATACTTAAGGCTGCGATCGCATCTTTTGCGTCTACAATTTTTCCTTCTTCTATTAAAGATAATAAAAACTCCAAGGCGCAATCTTGTCGCAGCATTGCTATCGCCAGCAGCCCTGTTCGACGCAATTGTGCGTTTATTGTTTTCTCCCACCAATTTTTTAGAATAAGAAACGCTTCATTTAATCGCGATTCCCCAAGCGCTAAAGCAGCAAGCTCGCAAACTTGTTCTTCTGAAGTTACAAGAAAACTTGCAATCAAAGGTAGCGATTGTACGGAAGCAAGTTGTAATAGAGCAATGAAGCATTCCGAGAGAACTTGAGGTGCTTTATCCCCCATGCGAACTTTCAAACGCAGTAGCGGTACTCCTTGAGCATTCGCAGTATAAGCGATCGCTTTTGCTGCAGCAACTCGTGCTTCCGGTTTTGAATCGGCGAGTAAATCTGCTAATTCGTTCATAACATCTGGATAATTCATCCTTACCAAACCTAAAGCGCATATTCCGCGCAAAATTGCTGCTGTGTCTTCTTTTCCTCCCCAAACAGGTTCCATTTGAATGTGATGAATTCCTTGAAGAAAAAGACTTTCCTGAGGGGAGTCAAGGCGGTAGAGCGTTTCTGCAATCTCCTTTTTCGCAACACAACCCGGATCTGTTTGTGCTGGGTTGACCATCATTCGCTCAAACGCTTCAACAAGGTCGGGGAGCAAGTTTGAGATTGCTAATTCTCCTATTATCTTTGCAGCGCGTGCAACAGCTATAGAATATTTGCTTTTTAGAGTTTGACGCAGAATCGCGATCGCTCGCTCATCAAGTGGATTTTCTCGAATTTGAGTCAAGACAGATAAAGTTTCTTCAAGCTTGCGTGATTTTGCCATATACAAGTGAATCAGTACTTAATTGCGGCAACTATATCCATAATGTATATTTTGATGGAACTTCAGTCCTACGGGACAAGTAACCGCTTTTTCGACAACAGGAGGTTATTAAAGATGGACTTCGTTCCTTACCACAGTGGGTCGGCGGGTTCTTTGCAGGAGCTTGAAACAGCAGTTGCAAACCAAGTCATAGGAGCTAGATCGTTTATTGCTGCTCCTGTCCAGAAGTTTTACGTGAAATTTCGCACCCAAAACTACCGCCCCAACCATCTTGTAACAATTCGCAACAATGTCGATGGTTGGTGGCAAGACATATATGGAGCATACTACAATGGCGAATGGGTCTTCTTTCTAGAGGAATCCAAGTATCGGAACGGTTTCAAGATAAAGTTTGTACTGGATCGCCAGGTCTGGATGGAAGGAGAGGACATTCAACTACAGCCATTTGGCGAACATATTTTTACAGAAGCAAATGTTTCTTTTGCCTCAGTTCCACTCCGATATTTACACGGTTATGATAATTTGCGAACTGACGATAGTAAGCTTCAGCAAGATGCTATTCCGAGAAATACTGATGAGACGATTGAATATGATGTTGCAATCGTTGGATCGGGTATGGGCGGCGGGATTCTAGCTGACGCGCTCTCCGACAGCGGTCAGCGCGTGCTTGTGCTAGAAGTAGGAAGTTTGCTCTATCCCACACACATGACAAACCTTCCCGGAGATTGGTCTCGGCTTGCATCGCATCATCAAGTAGGACATTTTACAAACGAGCCAGGATCTGAGTTCTTGTTCGGCGTACAGATGAACTTTGGGGGTCGCTCTATCTTTTGGTCGGGTCTCATTCCACCCATGCATGATTGGGAAATTCTTGCGTGGCCAGAAAGTATTGGAGAATACTTAAAGAGCCCTCAGGGATATGACCGTGCGGAAAAACTGATGCGGAAACAAAAAACTCTCGGTCGTTTCCAAAATCGTATAGTTCGGGAATTGCAAAGTACATTTTCAGATTATAAAGTGGAAGATTTGCCGCGATCGCGCCATCAACCCAATTTAGACAATCAAGGAAGTTTGGAAAATGTTATCGAAGCGTCTACGGGAACTTTTTCTACAGCCTCATTGCTACTGGATTCTCTTTCATTTAACGGTCCGGTCGGACGAGATAATTTGACGGTCAACTTAAATCACTTGGTGACTCACATAGAAACTGATGGTAGCAAAGCTGTTGCTGTTGTATGTCAAGATTTGGTAGGCAATCAGCAACGGCGTTATCGCGCAAAGCGTATTGTGCTGGCGGCTGGTTCTTTGGAGACTCCACGAATTGCCATACGCAGTCAGCTTTCCGATCCCAATCAAAAAATCGGTGTAGGTTTGACAGACCATCCTGCTTTTTTCTCAAATACCTACGAGCTGGACGCGAACAGCCCTTATAACGGGTTTGAAAATCATGCCAAGATACTAATGTACCACAAACAGGCAACGACTACCGAACATCCTTACAATGTTGAGTTGCTAATCAATCCAAAGTATTGGGATGTAGCACACGCAGATGATGATATTTGGAAGCAAGAAGTCGCAAAAGATCAAAAGACAACAGTTCGCCTGCAATTTGTTTTTGCCAGTCCGCTTGATGACCGCAACCGGGTTTTTCCACGGGGTGAAGGACAAAAGTTGGGGGTTATGGTAAACCGCAATCTCTCCGGCTCAAACCTGTTTAATGAAGTACGGGATTTACGCAATAGTATCCTCGAATTTCTACAAGCACCTCACAACCCCAATGATGGAATGCATTTTGGAAATGAAGGAACGGTACATCACGCGGGTGGTTCAATGCGGATGAGTCGCGATCGCACGGGTGTGGTGGATGAAAATCTGAAAATGGAGGCGTATGATAATCTGTATGTTTGTGATGTGTCTGTGTTTCCCATTATTCCAGCTGCAAATCCGAGTTTGACACTGGCTGCGTTGACTCTTCGTCTGGCTGACCATTTGGCTAAGTTGTCGTAAATTGGCGATCGAGATCAATCTTTTATGCTCTTGTCTGGAACAGGTGTGAACTCGGTTCCAGACAGTCCCTTATAAAAACATGGGAATTGGATTGAGCTCGTTCTCCGTTAATGCTTCTTGCATCCAACCCAACTTCACAGGTACATCATAAAGCCGACCCAAACCAAACTGCGCCCAAAAGTGACGCAGACCGGGAACAACAACTTTAGCAACACATATACCAATGTCTGGACGGGTTTGATCGAGGACAAGCACTTCTAGCCCGTGTTTTATAGCTACATCAATACACGTCTGAATATCATCTCGCAAATCATCCCCGGTATATGGAGCGTAATTTCCTTGCACCTTCACAGATAAATTGCTATTAGGCGCTAAATATGATTGATTTTCTATAGTTGCGGTTCTACACCAAGTTTGTATATCCTGACGGGAGAATTTGGTTGGAACATTAGGATTCGCACCCCCGGAAAGAAACACCATCTGATTCATTTCTGTCACAGCACGCAGTAAAGCGAGTTTTGGATCGAGGTGAGTTCCAAATCCAAATAAAATGTCTTCCGATTGTTGATTTAGGCGTCGGGAGATAGCTGCAAAAGTAGGAATGTTCAAATCGGTGGTCAGGTCTAACACCCAAAACTCTCGCTGGATCGATGTATAGTAAGTTTTTAGGTTCCGCAAGTAAGAATCTTCAAAACTATCTATATCAACTAGCGGTCTGTGTAAACGGTTGTACCACCATATTGCTACTGCATCCCGTTCTACTAACTCCAGAAATCCTTGAAGGATAGCTTCTTCTTGACAAATTCCAGCAGCCGTACCATTTGTATCTGCATAGCAAAAGTTGTAGTCGTCAGGTAGGGGATAGCCGTAGTAACAGTAGGCGGTCGGTAAATAGTTGAATTTTTGATGGGTGAGAGACCAGATGGGAGTCCATTCAATTTCTCGGTTTTCATCAAATGGTTCGGGTATCCATTGGTTAATGTGGTGTTGCTGGTTCCATACTTGGCGATCGCGGTACTGAGTTATGCTGTATTGCATGCACTTATAAGGATGTATTGCCAATTCTCCCAATTCAGCATAAGTGGCTTTCACCCTTAATTCATCTCCAGTATAAGTTCCTGAATACCGCTCTATGGCTTCTCCCAAAGCGCTCATTTTTGCTTGTGCTGCGGTTTTTCCTTTACCAAAGCTTTTTGGGCGAACAGCATTCCTGATATGCTCTAACTCCTTACCTTCCCTAGGAAAACTGTGGTCTACAACATAAGCATGAATGAGAGGGTTTGTCTCAAAGGGTTGAAATAGATTTCTGATGACCCCAGTAATCGGGCTGATGTGATGTTCGTAATATCGAAACGCTTCTTCAGGTAAACAGTGACGAAAACCGCCATCGTCAGTAAACTTTTTCTTGCGGCTGGTTAATTCCAATGGTTGCAGCCCTTTGGTGACAAAATAGTTAGGTTCACCGCAACAAAAACATTGAGGACGACGAACTAAAATGTGACGTTGTAGATTGAGGCTAACGAGATCGAAGGTGAGCAGAGTCTTTTCTAAAGAGTGCTGTTCTGAATTGCTGACCCATTTCGCAATTTCAGTTGCTGCAATATTCAGTCCCGTGTGTAAAGTAGAAGGCAAAGCAGCACGAGAGATCGGAAACGGCTCAAGAGTTTGCTTTTGTTCTTGAAGAAAAGATTCGATTTCCCGATTTAACCGCAGCCGTTGCGCCAGACATTCCCAGCATCCCGTATAACCGGGTCGAAAAACTGGACCGATCCAAATCGTACCACCAACTGGCTTTAGGAGGAGCCAAGGGCGTTGACTTTGCAAAGCTTCTCGGTTAAAAGTTCCTAAACCGGGTTGGAGATAATCATCGGTGAGAACAGCAGTCAATTCACCTGAATCGCTTACAGGAATATTTAGAGATTCCAAAATAGCTTTTAAAGGCTCGGCTGTGACATTACCAAAAGTTGCGATCGCAATTTTAACTTGTTGGAAGCGTTGAGCGGTTAGGTCTGCATCTCTATTAAGCAGATTCCAAAATGCTGCTTCGGGAGGCGGTGTGCTACTTGCATTGGTAATGTATCCCTTTTTTTCTAGTTGTTCTAAACCAAAGAGAATCTCGTCAACGGATGCTTGTCCTTGCAGATGCTTGTTCATTTCTTCAACTGTGTAACACCCATTTAATAAAGGTGCTAACAGATAATACAAGCGTCCCGTTAAGACAAAATGCCCCTTTTCACTTAAAAGATACACATTCTTTGGAGGAGATAATTCAACATGAAAGTGGTCTTTAAATTTAGGTTTGATAGGCATATTTATATAAGTTAGGAAAAAATATAAAACTTTGGTTTTGTTGTTGAAATATACAGCAGATTTTCACTTGGTAAAATACAGAAATACTTCAACCGTGCGATCGCGCATCCTCCCTTTGGTACTGCGGTGTACACACAAATCTAATCGGTTACTTCTAAATATAGTGTCAAATGAGAGGTCAGGATGTAACCTGCGGCTTAATGTATTCAACGTAAAGAACGTACTTACACTTTCGTGAGTTGTTAGTAGTTTAGAGAATTTTACATAGATATGTTTATTTTGTACCCACTTACTTAGCAGTTTACATTATATTTTTCTAAAAATTGGGCGACATCGCTCTTTTACGAATTTCAAAAATTTGCAATTTTTTGTTGCAAAAATAGATACAATTTAAGGTATTTTAAAAAACTTTACGAGCGGGTAAATATATTCACGCTAGATAATGCAGATGTAGAATATTAAGTAATGACTTCCATTCAGACAGATTGAGGCAACTCGTTTCATGTTAAGGTACGACGGTTTATATATTTCATATTATGAAGATGAAGAAGACAGAGGTGTATATACGAGTTGTTTGAGGTTCTACCGTAATGGAACGGTCATCTGCTGTGTAACTTGTGGAGAAGTAGAAGAAATTATCAAGTGGTTTGACAAAAGCAATCCGAATATAAGACCAGGGAAGTATAAAGTGTATGGCGATCGCATAGAATTCTCAGTAAAATATGAGTTTAACTTTGAATGCAGTTGTTTAGAAAATGGTAAAGAAAAGCGTTGGATGGAGTTTGACTTAACGAAGATTAACTATAAAGGAAGTATTGTAAAAGATACTCTAGAGTTGCAGATTCACAGTTACCGATATAGAGAGAATCACAAGCCAATAGATAAGTATTTCTTGGAAAAATACACGTTTGTGGAAACAGCTGATACATTTGTGACGAATTAAATGCCACAATGGCAGAGAATGTTAATTGAGCCGGGACTGGATAAGGGAGGCTCGTAGTACACGGCTGACGCTTCCTCAAGTACATATCAGTTTTATTCTGTTCCCCAACGGAAGAAAACCTGCAAATGCTTTCACATCCACAGGTTGTTAGTATTGTTTAGTGTAATGGACTTTAAATATTTATCAATGAAAGCTTGGTAAATTATGCAGTTTGAGAACAGAGATCGCACGACTCCACTCTAGCTCCCTCTCCAAAACACTCAAGAGCTTTTCTCCCCCAAATCCATCCTACGGTGGTATACAGATCTCTAGAAAAGAGATGAAACATCGTGAAAAGGGAGAATTAGAATTAAGTTCCCCCCTTTTGTAAGGGGGGTTAGGGGGGATCGAAACCGCAATGAATGCACTATATAAGACTTGTGTACATCACCGCAGCCAATCCATCAGGGGATTCGGGGGGATAGATCTAATCTATTTGGAGACCGTAGAATGAATATGTTGCTTGAGTTGGTGTAATTCTGCTCGCAGTTCGCTAAGTTGTGAGTCTTTTTCTTGTATTAACTGGTAGAGTGCTTGGATTGCTGCGAGGGAAACTCCCATGCCATCTACAATATTAATTGTGCGATCGCTGTCACCGACTTGAAACGTTGCAGCAAAGTCTTGCGCCATCGGACCGATATGGCGAACTGAAGCATCCTGATGTTTATATTGCCAGCTAGTGATGGGCAAATTGACAATCCCATGGAGAATTTCTTGAGTATTGACTTCAGAGATTGCTTCTTTGATATTGCGATCGCTTGCGACAGAACGTCGGGAACCATTCGGATCGTATTGGATTCCGAGAAAACTGGCTTTAACAACGCATTCTCCAAGAACGGGAATTCCTTCAACAAGTGGAACATTGACAACCTCTTGCGAGCTAGCCGTTACGGAAAGATCGCAACCTCCGACACAAGCTGCTAACTCTTCATCAGTCAGATCTTCAATGAGGTTTTGAGAATCAGATTTGATTGATTCAAAATGATTAAGCTGCATTTTTATTTTAGATAGGGAACAGAAAGATTTTATTGAAATTTTCTCCTGAAACTCTTACACTGTAAATCATTTTTTTGAAAAAAATCTTTATTGATTCATAACTAAAATACCGAATATTAGATTTTTATCTTAATTCAAAATTTAAACAAAATTCTGAATATTGTTTATTTATTTATAACAGTAATGAGTTTATTTTTCGATGCTTTACATACCAAGCAATTTTGCTTTTATCAATATAAAATTATACCAGTATATAACTTTAAGTAAATCTGTAAAAATATCTATATAGATTTAGCTACAATGATTTTTGGTATATTAAATCTTTACAATCAAATTTTTCTCTTTGGTTTTATTGAGAACTTGAATGACAGCTAGGAGGAGTAGACCAAAGACTATGTAGAGTTACATCTAGTGCTTGTGCTGTTAGAAAAATCTCTCCTCGAGAATTGACTGCAAGCCCTTGGGCTTCGGAAATTTCATGGGGAGCAGATTGTGCTGTCTTTGTAGAAGTCATTATTATTTTTGGGCTAAGACCGAGCTGCACTGGTGTTGTCTCAATATCTTGCCAAACTACGTCACTACTGAGCAATCCTTCCGGACTTTTTGGCAATCCACCACGTCCGGTGATGGTTAAACTGCTAGATTTGCTATCTCGTCCGCAACTTTGAGAAATTAATGTAGAGGCGTCTGTCAGCTGCTCTGGTAAGTTAATAATCCCTTTTGTGGGATCGATATTCGGAGTTTTTATAACTACAACCCCACTGAGGCCAAATCCAGAAGTAGCGGTAATATCGCTGTCTGGAGTTAATGCAGGACGGAATTGAGTCCCAAAGATTCCTTGAGTGAGGATTTGAACGTTACCGCCGCGTCCGAGAATGGCATTCGCAGTCATATCACTGTTGTTAAAAGCCGCTAGTATACTGCCTTTGATGCTTATATTGCCGCCATTACCACTACCACCTGTAGCGTCAGTGAGAATTTTACTGCCGTTCAGCATGAGTAAAAGGTCTTTGACTTGTATCGTGATATTCCCGCCCTCACCCGATTTTGTTGTGGCTTGAATTCCTCCTGCATCTTCCTGAGAATTTCCTTGATTATTTAGTACTACCGAACGAGCCTGAATATTAATATTACCTCCTTTACCCAAGCCCTCATTGTCAACGCTAATTCTTGCACCTTCCTGAACTAACAATTTTCCAGTATTAATTGATATCGTTGTGGCATCTTGGATATTATCAAGATTAAGCACGCTTGCTGATAGGCTGCTAAATGTTGGAATAAGTTGATTGGGATCTAGTGGATTTTCCCTGAGAGAACCCTGTCCCAATAGCTGCACGGAATCTGTAGCATTAATTTCTAGCACTCCTCCTTTTCCAAAACCAAAAGTATCAACAGCAATATTTGCTCCATCTTTAATAATTAGTTTGTTGGTATTAATTGTTAAATTTCCTGCGTTCCCTAAGGTGTCAGGATTGGTATTGCTAAACACGCCACCTGGAATTTTATAAATAGGTGAAACACCGCTTATACTAACAAAATCAGTAGCGTTTATAACAATATTTCCACCATTGCCTTCTGATGTATTGCTAGTACCAGCAAAAATTTGTGCGCCATCGCGAATCATTAATCTTTCTGTATTCACGGTTAAAATTCCAGCATTTCCGCTACCAGCTTCAACTGTGGTAAACAAACCACTCGCAAGAAGATCGGAAGGAGAAACTCCGATAAGTTCTACAATGTCTCGAGCGTTAACTGTTAAATTTCCACCTCGTGCATTTCCTGAGGTTGTAGTGGTTAACTGTGCTCCATCGTGGATAATTAATTCTCCCGTATTAACAGTTAAGTCTCCGCCAACACCACTTCCTTTTGTATCAGTTAACAAGCCTGTAAATAAAGAGAAATCGCGTGAATCAACACCAAATAGCTCGACTGCATGAGAAGCGTTAACAGTTATATTTCCCCCTTGTCCTGATGAATCTACTGAAGTTGCGGTTGATATTCGAGCCTCACCTTCAACTAAGAGTGTATTGCTCGTTATCGTAATTCCTTCGCTAGCTGCATGACCGCTGTTTTCCGCAAATAAACCGCTATCAAATGTACCAGTAGTGCTTGAACTCGATACAACAACGGCATCAGAAGCGTTTAAAATCAGGTTGGCTCCGGAAAGAGAGCCTAAGGTGTTGGCTTCCACACGCGAGTCTTGTATTGTAACTTGCCGAGCTGTAAGTTGAACGCTACCGCCTCCATCACCACTGGTTGTGACTAAAGCGTTATCGGTCAGTTGTACATTAGCTTTAGTCAAATCTTGAGGAAAAATGAATTGATACTGGGTACCTGTCGCTGTTATCCCAACTATACCTGCACCTGCAACTCCACCCAATTCAACATGACCGCTTTCAGCACTGAGTTTACCACCGCTTACAATCACCTCACCTCCTATCAGTGCTAGGGTTTGAGAGGGTTGTACTGAAAGAGTTGCTCCTTGTACTGCGATCGCTCTTGGTTGACCGTACTGTAATCCTATAGGAACGCTAACAGTTAGCAAAGGCGGAGTTTGGGATAGGGATGTGTTTAACTCTGTTCCATCAGCAAACTTAAGACTGTTGGCGGTAGTAGCAAAAAATGAACCACCAATGTTCAGTTGGGCATTGGGACCAAATATAATTCCATTTGGGTTTATTAGGAAGAAATTCGCACTGCCATTAGCCTGAATCATCCCATCGATATTGGAAGGAAAGCCACCAGTGACTCGACTAATGATATTTTGTACGTCTAAAGCATTATTAAAGATGGCAGAACCACCTGTTGGTAATGAGAATTGACTAAAACTATGAAACAGGTTATTTCCAACTCGACTACCCCCCGTTATTGTAAATTGAAGACTATCAGGCGAGGTAACGTTTGTGGAAAGAGATCCATCAGCTGAAACCTGGGCGTAGCTGACATTAGGGAATGCTAGATATCCACCGATAAACAGCCCCGCAAAACTGAGAAAATGAAATACTTTCATGCTTTAAATTAATTTCAAATCTATGAAATTTTCTTTTTCTCAGTATTCCCAAAATAAAACAAAAAAAAAGCGCTTCATCTCAGAAGCGCTGTTCATAACCTTAGTTAAGCACTCATAACATCGAAAGAGAAACTTGAATTCCGTTAAACTTAGCCGTTGATAGCAGGAGCACTGATAGCAACAGGAGCAACTTCAGCAGAAGCTAAGTCGAGAGGGAAGTTGTGAGCGTTGCGTTCGTGCATCACTTCCATACCGAGGTTAGCGCGGTTGAGGATGTCTGCCCAAGTTCCGATAGCGCGACCTTGGGAGTCAATTACCGATTGGTTGAAGTTGAAGCCGTTGAGGTTGAATGCCATGGTGCTGATGCCGAGTGCGGTGAACCAGATGCCTACCACTGGCCATGCTGCCAAGAAGAAGTGCAAACTGCGGCTGTTGTTGAATGATGCGTATTGGAAGATAAGCCTTCCGAAGTAGCCGTGTGCTGCAACGATGTTGTAGGTCTCTTCTTCTTGTCCGAACTTGTAACCGTAGTTCTGTGATTCGGTTTCGGTTGTTTCACGTACCAAGGAAGAAGTTACCAAGGAACCGTGCATTGCACTGAATAAGGAGCCACCGAATACACCTGCTACACCCAACTGGTGGAAGGGGTGCATGAGGATGTTGTGCTCTGCTTGGAACACCAACATGAAGTTGAAGGTTCCAGAGATTCCTAAAGGCATACCGTCAGAGAAGGAACCTTGACCGATGGGGTAGATCAAGAACACTGCGGTAGCTGCTGCTACAGGTGCGCTGAACGCTACGCAGATCCAAGGACGCATACCCAAGCGGTAGGACAATTCCCACTCACGACCCAAGTAGCAGAATACGCCAATCAGGAAGTGGAAAATCACCAACTGGTATGGACCACCGTTGTACAACCACTCATCTAAAGAAGCGGCTTCCCAGATAGGGTAGAAGTGAAGACCGATGGCGTTAGAAGAAGGAACAACTGCACCGGAGATGATGTTGTTGCCGTAGAGTAAAGAACCTGCAACAGGTTCGCGAATACCATCAATGTCTACAGGGGGAGCAGCGATGAATGCGATAATGAAGCAGATGGCTGCGGAGAGCAGTGTAGGGATCATCAATACGCCGAACCAGCCGACATAAAGGCGGTTTTCGGTGGAGGTGATCCAGTTACAGAACTGCTCCCATACGTTGGCGCTGCGAGCGCGTTGTAAGGTTGCTGTCATGGTTTTATAATTGCGATGATGATTTATGTATGTATGGGGTGGTTCGTCACCCTTAACCTAAATTTACATTAAGTTACATTGCTTTATCAAGATTGTTAAGTTTATTAAAGTTTATAAAATTGATTAATAAAACTTATTAATTAGGGAGTGGGGCTGGTTGGTGGGACTTTTCTCTTAACTTTGCGATCTTTGCAACACCACTTGCTACAACGAGGAGAACTCCCTACCTCCTATCGATGGGGAATGATTACTTAAGGTGTCCCATGTGGTGGGATAATTTATTTTGCAGTTCCCTGACTCCTTTCCTGCTTAAAGATTGCTTTTTTATTTGAACCGCAAAGACGCAAAGGACGCGAAGAAAGAGGAAAAGAAGCTATGTGTGTTGAATTTGGTCGAGAAGTTTGCGGCTATCTGAATATAGCGGAGTCGAAAGAATGGTTGGTCACCAATGGTATAGGTGGTTATGCTTCTGGTACTGTCGGAGGATTGCTTACTCGTCGCTATCACGGTTTGCTTGTGGCTTCTCTCAATCCACCTTTAGGTCGTACTTTGATGCTGGCTAAGTTGGATGATACTGCTGTGTACGGAGAGCAGCTGTACCCACTATTTACCAATCGTTGGACTGATGGAACTGTTAGCCCTCATGGCTATCTTCATATAGAACGCTTTTTTTTACAAGGTACTACCCCTACATGGCGTTTTGCTTGTGCTGATGCTTTATTGGAAAAACGCGTTTGGATGCAACAGGGTGCAAACACAACTTATGTTCAGTACACATTGCACCGTGCAACGCAACCTTTAAAGCTGATACTGAAGGCAATGGTGAATTATCGCGATTATCACGGCGATACTCAAAGCAGTGATTGGCAAATGAGCATAGAGCCAATGGAAGGGGGAATTTGTACGATCGCTTTTCCAAATGCAGTCCCGTTTTATCTCCTGTGTAAAAATGCTCAAGTTTCGCCATGTCATACTTGGGTCACTGGTTTTGATTTAGCAGTAGAACGTTATCGAGGATTGAGCGATCGCGACAATCACTTGCATGCTGCTACTTTTGAGGTGACGTTAAATGCTGGAGAATCCGTGACTTTTGTTGCGAGTCTTGAGAAAGAACCAGATTTAGATGGTGAAGCAGCATTTAAGTCACGGCGAACCCAGGAACAGAAGTTAACTAGTCTTTGGAAAGCAAATCGACCCATCAATGCAAAAGAAACGCCTGCTTGGGTCAATCAGTTAGTTCTTGCAGCCGACCAATTTATTGTGTCGCGCCCCTTAAATGATGACCCCAATGGCAAGACGATTATTGCAGGTTATCACTGGTTTGGTGACTGGGGAAGGGATACGATGATTAGTCTTCCCGGTTTGACCATCGCTACCGGAAGACCGGAAGTTGCTCGTTCTATTCTTCGCACTTTTGCTAAATATGTCGATCGGGGAATGTTACCCAATCGCTTTCCCGATGCTGGGGAGATACCGGAATATAACACTGTTGATGCGACGTTGTGGTACTTTGAAGCTATTCGCATCTACTATAGCGCCACAGAAGATAGCGATTTACTGCAAGAACTTTTTCCTGTTTTAGTTGATATTATCGATTGGCACTGTCAGGGAACGCGATACAACATTCATCTCGATATGACTGATGGGTTACTTTATGCTGGTGAGGTGGGTTCGCAACTAACTTGGATGGATGCTAAAGTCGGTGACTGGGTGGTAACGCCTCGTATTGGCAAACCGATTGAAGTGAATGCTTTATGGTACAATGCATTGAGGATAATAGCAAACTTTGCTCGCCTCTTAGATAAACCGCATCAAGGGTATGAGGCAATGGCTGAGCGTACCTTAGTCAGTTTTTCCAAATTTTGGAATGATGAGATGGGTTACTGCTATGATGTTATAGATAGCCCCGAAGGAAGCGATCGCTCCTTGCGTCCCAATCAAATTTTTGCAGTATCATTGCCAGATAGCCCCCTGACTCCCGAACAACAACAGAAAGTTGTAGACGTTTGTGGTAGAGCGTTGCTCAATTCTCATGGGTTGCGTTCTTTGAGTTCGGACAGACCGGAGTATAAAGGACACTACGGGGGTAATGCGCTGCAAAGAGATGGAGCTTACCACCAAGGAACAACTTGGGGATGGTTAATTGGTCCTTTTGTTTTAGCACATCTGCGCGTTTACAAAGACCCGGTACAAGCCCGCCAGTTTTTAGAACCCATGGCAAATCATTTACGATCTCATGGGGTTGGAAATCTCAGTGAAATTTTTGATGGTGACCCCCCCATAACTCCAAGAGGGTGTATCGCTCAAGCTTGGACCGTGGCGGAAGTGTTGCGTGCTTGGTTTGCAACGGAAGAAGCTGGCGCGAATAAGTAATATCATGTCCGGTTAAATGTCCATAATAAAACTTTCTCCCTTGTCTCCCTTGTCTCCCTTGTCTGTTCCAACTATGGGTATGCAACCGGACATGATATTAGGGGGGATCGAAACCGCAAGAAATCACTTTAGAAGACTTGTGGTACACCGTAGCTTCAGGATGGGGATGGATAGTGGGTAAATTTTGAGGTGCATCTTTAACTCGCCTTCATCCCACCAGCGATCAAATAGGTTGTTTTGAAAATGCTAGTTGCTAGCAAAGACCCAAGATGCTTTCCGTAATACGCAATTTTAGCTTGTAATTCACAAAAAAAAATATTTCAGTAAAATCCGGAATGCAGTTATTTGACTTTGTAGATTAGTATGTCCATGTAGAAAGGTGGACTGGCAATCAAACAGCAATATCAACTGCTAGAGACAGGTAAAATCACCTAGATCTCATGACAGTACCATTTCGTAGCTAATTATATCTAATCAACTAACCATTAAACTCTATATCTAAACCCTCGCCGCACTGCCATAAAGCAGTGCGGTACTATTTTGAGGGTTCAATGGACAACGTTGTACCATATTGAAACTGCTATCAACTCTAAATCCATTCATGCTCAATCCCATAATTAACGATTTGCGTAACAGTAGTATCCAGTTTCTAGAAAAAAGTCCCCACGAACGACTGCAAACTCTCAAACAACTTGGTATAGCCCGATATGATTTTCTAACAAAATTGCATCTTAATGAAGCCAACATTATTTGTGTTATGAGATTCTTACAAAATCCAAATCAGTTAAAATTTCCCAATTTAATAGGAGCAGATTTATCAGGATTAGTTTTAGATGAAGTTAACTTTATCCGTGGGAATTTATCCGAGGTCAACTTACGTGGAAGTCGTTTAATGAATGCGGACCTCATATTTGCTAATTTCACTTGTGCTGATTTAAGAGATGCTAACTTAAATGGTGCAACGTTAAATCAAACAGTTTGGTTAAATGCCCTTGTAGAAGGGTGTGAGTTTGGCGAAGGTATTGGATTAACTCAATATCAACGTGATGATTTGCGGCTTCGTGGTGCTAAATTTTCCGCATGAATTTTTAATTATGAATTACGAATTACGAATTACGAATTACGAATGATTGGGCGAATAGAATTCGCTACTAAGTAGAAAGGCGCAAAAAAACCGAAGTATGTAACGAAAAGTAAAGTTGCCTAAAAACCTCTTCCCTTCTGCCATCTGCCTTGTCATGACGATAATTTTTAATACTGACCTACTTATACAAACGAAGTCCCTTCGGGTTGAATGGCACTAAGATAAACCTAAAGTATTGTTCTGTCTCGTTCCCAGCCTCCAGGCTGGGAATGCATTCCGAGAGGCTCTGCCTCTAGTCAAAGCGTTAAGTCCAAGGAGGCGGAGCCTAGGCTGTTGATTTTGTTGCTTTTTAGTAAATTTGTACCATGACGATTTATTTTCGTTGAAAACGTTACTCACTTAGAGTTTCAGTTCTAGTCAAGATTCTCAAATTTTGCATGAACAACACTCCAAAAAAGGCACAGAGTCAACACCCTAGGCGGAGCCTCCCAGCATGGGTCTCCAGCCTGGAGGCTGGGCACCAGTTGGGGTAAGGGTTGTGTCTTAACTTAGTGCCATTCCCCTTCGGGTTCGCCAGTTGCCTACGGCGGGAAACTTGCCTGCAGCACTGGACTCATGAAAATTAATTAAAACCCACGTAGGTGGGTTTTGCTTGTATAGCCGCGAATTCATTCGCCTGAACTTTGGTTCAGGTATACATTCGTGAGATACGGAAATTCTAAATTGTTTGTGAAAAATGTTAAGTAGGGTAGGCTTTAGCCCTACAAAAATTAGAATGAGAGTTTTCACTCTACTTAAGTATCAATGTCAAAAAAAAGGCATTAGTCTGAGTAAAGCTTTCTCAATCCAAAATCCAAAATAGGTAAGATGATCGACAAAACGACTTATTTCATATGGCGGTGTTTGCAGATTTGTTTTGTTACCGGATGCTTGAGTGCGATCGCTGCTATAACAAACATACCGACTTCCACGGCTGGCTTATTTGATAGTACTGTGGATCGATTGCCAACGAACGAACGGGTTGCGTTGAGAAAGGGAGAATCGCTGGTTACTGGTGAGAAAGGGAAGTACACTGCTAGAGTTCTCGTCACAACTTCATTGGATACAGCATGGGAAGTTGTTACGGATTACAGTAATTTTGCTAAATTTTTACCAAATGTTGTCTCTAGCAAAGTCATCAGTGTAAATAAGAATCAGAAGGTCATCGAACAGGTTGATTCGCGTCAGGTGTTGTTGCTTAGGGTAAAATCGCGTGTTCGTTCGGCTATTACAGAAACGGCAAAAAGTCGTGTAGATTTTCAACTTGTTGAAGGCGATCTCAAAAGTATGAAAGGTTACTGGTTAATCGAACCAATTGCAACCTATACAGGTGCAAAAGCAACTCAGGTTTTGATTACACAAGTGGTGGAAGCTCAACCCAAGTCGGGAACACCAGCAAAAGTCTTTTACAGTATTTTTAAAGATTCTTTAAGTAACACAATGGGTGCTATTAAGCAAGAAGTTGAAAAGCGCTCTTCTGTATCTCAAAATAACCGTTGAGTTTGTCAGGGTCTATTCTCCCCTGACAATATATTCGGTTAATTATTTGTAGGTAATTTGTAGTTGCAATGTATTCCCTAAAGAGCAACTACAAACAACGTTATCAATTTGTATGCATTTTTGTATACAACATATTGTATATGTATAAATTAAGAATTCAACTCATTGAAATCTGAATAATTATCCAGGCATTTACTCGCTCAAAATTTCTTATGGTAGTCAAAAAATCTGTTCCATTTTTCCTAACTTTGTTTGGAGTCTTACTGTACCCAGCCATAACTCATGCCGATCCTCAACAAGACAAACAGATCGCAAATTTCATTGCCCAAGGAACCGGGAACCAACAACAAAGAAGAACAAATTCTCAAAACCTTAGCCCTTGTCCAAAGCAAAGACCAGAAACAAATACCTTAATCTATTTTATTACTAATGACAAATCGGTCAGAGTCTTCTCTAACAACAGACAAACATTAATGAATGTTGCTTTAGGATCGAGACCCTTAATAGAAAATGCTGCTGTCAGAATAGATAATGAAAATCCCAGAATCTACAGTGCAACAGGAAGAGAGAGGACTACAAGATACTATGCGGTCTATTTTACTCAGAATTCTCAGACAGACGCACTTTTAATTACTAGATTACCTGATGACAAACTCTTGGTAGAAAAAGCAAGCTGCATTCCTTATGTACGTTGAGTAGTTTGAAGAAGGCAGCTTTGCTGAGGGCAGAGGGCAGATGTTCGTTGGGAATTCAACCCCCATTCCACATCCCAACTTGTTCCCAGCCTGGAGGCTGGGAACGAGACAGAACAAGACTTCTGCCTCGCAGACTGCATTCCCAGGCGGAGCCTCGGAACAAGTAGTAACTATTGTGGCAAATCTTCAACCCTTATCAAATCCAAACCTCGTTCAAAAATTTCATCAATCGGTAACATTTCCCCACTAGTTGTCATAAATTTGTGGTCTTTTGTTGCTCGAATTACCGAACCATTCTCCAAGCAATATTCAAACACCTCTTGCTCGCCGCGATCGTGCCATTGAGCAATGGGTTGAGTGTAAATATTTCCATTTTTATCCACAGAATATACATTACATTCAATACCTTTTTCCACAATTTTTCCAATGGGTAAAAAACCATATTCTACAGTCAAAATTTCCGTGTCATAGCTGAGGCAATATTCGGCAAACTTCAACATTTGGTCAAATAATTCATCAGCAATTTGCTTTTTCACTCCATTTTTTGCCGCACCGTCAACGAATTTTTCTCGCTGCTTCATCATTTCATCAACTTTCTTTTTCCCCATAGCACGACGCAGCAAATCGGCTTGACCTAAAGAATATCCTGCCATATCTTGAGCAATTTTCATAATTTGCTCCTGATAAACCATAATTCCATAAGTCTCATCAAGTATGGGCTCTAGAATTTGACTGTCATAAGAAATTTGCTCTCGCCCGTGCTTGCGGTTAATAAACTTAGGAATCAACCCTGCATCTAAAGGTCCGGGTCGGTACAGTGCTAAAATCGAGGAAATATCTTCTATATTGGAAGGCTTTAGATCTCGTACAATCTGACGCATACCAGAAGATTCTAATTGAAATATTCCTTCTAGATCGCCTGCTTCTAAAAGTTCGTAAGTCTTTTTCACATCTTGTGGAAGTTTTGCAGTTTCTCCACCTTTGGCTAATATTCTCTGAGCTTTTCTTTCTAGAGTTGTAATTTCGTAAGGATCGAGCCTGTACCCTTTACTTTCTTCAATTAAATCAATAGTTTTCTGAATCATCGTCAGGTTTTTTAACCCGAGAAAATCCATTTTTAACAAACCTAGAGACTCTAAATCTTCCATGTAATACTGGGTGATCACAGCACCGTCATTATTTCTTTGTAGGGGAACGATTTCATCTAAGGGGTCGGAAGAAATCACTACACCTGCTGCATGAACTCCAAAGGTTTTGTTAGTTCCTTCAATCCGAATTGCCATATCAAGCCAATGACGAACGAGATCGTCAGTATCGTATTTCTTTTTGAACTCCGGTTCCGGCGTCTCGTCAGAGATCATCACTTTGAGTTTTGTTGGTTTTCCCCGAGAAACAGGAATCATTTTTGCCATTTTGTCAGCATCCCCATAGGGAATATTTAACACTCTAGCGA
Organism: Tolypothrix bouteillei VB521301; assembly: GCF_000760695.4. Taxonomy (GTDB): domain Bacteria; phylum Cyanobacteriota; class Cyanobacteriia; order Cyanobacteriales; family Nostocaceae; genus Scytonema; species Scytonema bouteillei_A. The sequence goes on from NZ_JHEG04000001.1 coordinate 95,395, forward strand.
CATCTTTTAAAACGGCTTTGGAAGTCAGGCGGTTGAAAGTAATAATTTGTGCAACTCTTTCTTTCCCGTATTTTTGAGTGACGTAATTAATCACTTCATCCCGTTTTTCAATGCAAAAATCTGTATCGATATCAGGCATTGATTTACGTTCGGGGTTGAGGAATCTTTCAAATAGCAGCCCGTGATGTACGGGGTCAATGTTTGTGATTCCCATAGTATAAGCGACTAAAGATCCTGCTGCTGAACCCCTTCCAGGTCCCACGGGAATATCATTATCTCTGGCAAATTTGATGTAGTCCCACACAACTAGGAAGTATGTGGAAAAACCCATCTTCTGAATCATTGCGAGTTCATATTCGAGTCTTTCTTTATAGACTCTATCGACTTCATTTCTCGATTTACGATTTAATTTTTGTAAAAGCCCTTGCCAAGCAACTTCTTCAACATAGGTATCAGCTGTATGACCTGAAGGGATGGGATAATTGGGAAGGCGCGGTTCCCCTAAAATATTATAAGGTTCAACTTTGTCTGCAACTTCAACAGTGTTTGCGATCGCTTCTTCAATTACGTCTTCTGGCAAATGATCGCGAAACAGCTTTTTCATCTCTTCTGCAGATTTTAAATATTCTGTCCCGGTGTAGCGCATTCGATTGTCTTCAACAATCAATTTACCAGTTTGTATGCATAACAAAGCGTCGTGAGCTTCAACATCGTAACAAGAAATAAAATGAGAATCATTGGTAATCACAATTTTGATTCCCAATTCCCGTGCAATTTTGAAGATTTCTACATTAACAATTCGGTCTTCTGGAAATCCGTGATCTTGGATTTCTAAATAATAATCATCTCCAAAAACATCTTTATACCATTGAGCCACTCTGCGGGCTGCCTCTAGTTTACCGCTCAGAATTGCTTGGGGAATTTCTCCACCCAAACAAGCACTCGTCACAATCAAACCCTCATGGTATTCTTTTAACAATTCTTTGTTAATGCAAGGACGTGCAAAAATTCCTTTACCTTGAATTCCTTGAAGATTGGAAATTGATGTTAACTTAACTAAATGTTTGTAGCCTTTTGTGTTTTTGGCTAAGACAATTTGATGGTATTTTGGACGGCGTTCCTGTTTTGTGATATCGCCGTTGATGATATACATCTCATTGCCAATGATGGGTTTAACATTTTTGCTGCGACAGGTTTTGATCAGTTCGATCGCCCCATACATAACTCCATGATCTGTAAGTGCGATCGCTTTGATACCAAGTTCAATAGCGCGGTCAATCAAAGCGGGTAATTGACTCGCACCATCTAACAAGCTGTAATCACTGTGAATATGTAAAGGGACAAAGGACATAAGTCATTTAAAATTTAAGATTCAAAATTTAAAATAAGTAACTGTGCTCACAGCCCTAACTTCTTAAAGAAGTCGGGAATTTAGATTGACTCAAGCAGTTTAGCGGAAATAAGGTACACGATCGCTAGCAGACAGTCAAGTCTCCGTCATAAGTACAAGTGTATTTAAGGATAACGCAATTTGTTCCCTCATAAAATTAAATTCTGCTATTGATTCAGAAAAGTGTATTCAGCAATGTGAATTCAATATAGTGTAATACTCTTCTTTGGTGGGTTGGGCGGAGGACGCCCGCCCATTATCTCTCAACAGTCTCCATTGCACAAGACGTATTTAGAATAGACATCTCGCCTATTCACACCACACATGAACGAACAAGACACTCCCGATACGCCCAAAACCCGCCCTTGGTGGCAAAGCATCCCACTGACATTGCAAATTATTATTGCACTCGTACTGGCGGTAGCTTTAGGGATTGCACTGGGTGCAGGAAACCCCAGCCCAACAAACAAAGCCTTTATTGAGACTTTGGCAATTCCTGCTGAGTTAGTACTGAAAGCACTCCGCACCCTAGCAACACCATTGATTTTAATGGCAGTGCTGCATACCTTTATGACAACCGTAATACCCGGTAGGGCGGGACGCCGTTTGGCAGTATTGCTGCTAACTAATACCACAGTCGCTATTCTTGTTGGGCTATTTGTAGCAAATGTGTTGCGTCCCGGTACGTGGGGACGATTGGCTGCGCCGGGAACTGCAGAAATAGTGAAGCGCAATTTCGATCCTTGGGGATTGTTTAAAGATGCTGTTCCGCCCGCTATTCTCAGCCCTTTAGTTGATAATAATGTTATCCAGCTGATCGTTCTTGCCCTGACTTTTGGTATAGTCTTGCGTGCGATCAAATCAGAACAAATTGCTGCAAATCAGAGAGGGTTTCAAGGACTTGAGGATGCGATCGCAATTTTATTTGAAGCCATTATCCGAGTTCTTCACTGGGTCATTGCCACAGTACCGCTAGCAGTCTTTGGAATTGTATCAAAAACCGTTGCCGAAAAGGGTTTTGCACCATTTAAATCTTTAGGAGCATTTGTGATAGCAGTGCTACTAGCGTTGACATTGCAAGCCTGTTATTACCTCTTGCGAGTTCGGTTTGGTTCTTGGGTGAATCCGCTCAACTTCCTGCGTGGCGGTACAGATGCTTTTTTAACAGCCTTTGCAACGGATTCCTCAGTCGCGACTATGCCCATTACATTTGAGGTTTTGCAGCAAAAAATAGGTGTGAGGGAATCTTCCGCTTCTTTAGGAGCATTGGTTGGCTCCAATTTCAACAATGATGGCACTGCTCTTTATGAAGCCATGTCTGCATTATTTATCTCGCAAGTACTCGGGCAAAATTTAAGCTTGGTACAGCAACTTACAGTCATTCTCACATCGATTTTTGCATCCGTAGGTGCTGCTGGTATTCCAGAAGCGGGATTGGTAACCATGACATTGGTATTCAGTTCTGTTGGCTTGCCAACAGAGTATATTGCTTTATTGGTCACTGTTGATTGGTTCCTAGATCGATGCCGTACTGTCATCAATGTTATGGGGGATATGACAGTAAGTGCTTTAATTGATGGGAAAAAACGGCAATCAGCAGCAAATATTGATTAATTTTTTTTACAAAATACAGATAAATGTTGAGGAGTAAAAACTTTTGGGAATTCTTTTAGATAGAGAACAGATGGAATAAATTTTTCTTTCCACCTGCAAAAACACTACTGCTGACAGCTTCGCAATGATGGTGAAACCTTCGTCCCCAAAATTTTACTGGTTTCTGAAAAGGAAAACCATTCAGCTTGACAAATACACGCTTGCCAAGCTGTCTGCTTTAATAGTTCTGGGATTTTTAGGCAACTATTTCAATTTGCCTCTATTTTTTTCTGTAAATTTTACCTTTGGTAGCATTGCAACTCTTTTTGTTGCCTACATCTATGGAACTTTGTGGGGAGTTATTGCAACATTTATAGCCGCAGTTTATACTGTTTGGCTTTGGGGACATCCTTATGCATTAATATTGTTCTTACTTGAAGTTACATTTGTTGGATGGTGGGTTAGCAAGCGACAACAAAGCCTGATGCTGGCAGATATCATTTACTGGTCTTTTATTGGTATGCCACTGGGATGGATTGCCTTTTACTACATTATGAAGATACCAGTTTCTGTATCTTTAATGATTGTTTTTAAACAATCAGTCAACGGTATCTTTAATGCACTTATTGCCGATTTGTTTGTTGCTTACACGCCTATTGCCAAGTTGATTCATGTTAATCACGGACAAAGATTCTCGTTCCGACAAACATTGTCAATCGTGCTTGTCGCATTTGTATTTTTTCCATCTTTAACTCTTATAGTATTGAACAATCAACAAGCCTTTGCAGAAATTCAAACAAATACACCCAGTCTTTTAAAAGCCGTTTCACTCAATGTAGCAACAGGATTGCAACGCTGGCAACAACAAGACCACTTAATATTAGAGCAATTAGCAAAACTAGCAATCGAGTCCAATCTTTCTGCATCAACAGCATTACAGCAAGGGACACAACTACTTCAACAAAGCTTGTTACACAGTCAAAGAGTTGCGATTTCAGATATCTCTGGAGACACAATTGCTGCTTTTCCAGACCGTCAGTTTAAACTGTCAACTTATTATACTGAACCCAAACCCTCTGACCAACCGCGTCTGATGCATCTATTTGAGAAACAAGGAGAGCTTGCTACAGTTATCGAGCAAGTACCGATTGTCCAGGACAATAGGGTGCGGGGACATGTTAGCAACGAGATTAGTTTAGATGCCATCGGTCGGTTACTGCAACTCAACAAAACTCCATTAGATATCAGAATCACGTTACTAGATAATCACAAGCGAGTCGTCAGCACAACTCGTTCCGATTTATCACCCACCAGTATGTTTGACCATCTTGAAAACAAGAAATCCCAGAAAATAATGGAGCAAATGTACCAATGGTTGCCACCCGGTCAAATGGCAGCTGTAGAACGTCAGAGACGCTCATTTTACGTTCATAGAGTACCAATTGACAGCTATTTATCTTGGCAGTTGGTTGCTGAAATTTCAGTAGGTTCACAACTCGAAAGCTTGCAGAATCTGTTTATTCAAGGATTTACGTTAATTTGGTTGATTGCGATCGCAGCCCTTCTGCTTGCGACTGTGATTAGCCGGAGACTTGTAAAACCAATCGTACAATTAGCGAATGTTACCACCAATTTACCCGGCAAATTGTTTGATATATCTCGCATAAAGTTTCCTAAAAGTAATGTTTTAGAAGTCAGAACATTAATAGATAATTCTCAGGAAATGGCTCAGATGTTAAATCAACAATTTCAAGAAATTAAAACAGCCAATGAAACCTTAGAGCAAAAAATTACCGAACGAACTCAAGAGCTTTCTCTTAAAAATCAAGAACTTGTCAAAGAAATTGCCGAACGTCATAAAGTTGCTGAAGCTTTGATACAATCTAAAGAGAAACTACGCCAGCAAGCTGCTACTTTAGAAAAGGCATTCCAAGATCTGCAACAGACTCAAGCTCACCTTATACAAACAGAAAAAATGTCGAGTTTGGGGCAGTTAGTAGCAGGTGTTGCTCACGAAATCAACAATCCTGTAAATTTTATTCATGCCAATTTGTTACACGCGCAAGAATATACTCAAGATATTTTGAAGTTACTCAATCTTTATCAGCAATACTATCCCAATCAAAATTGTGAAATTGCAACAGCACTTGAATACATAGATTTAGAGTTTATTCAGGAAGATTTACCCAAACTCTTAAATTCCATGCAGACCGGAACTCACAGAATTCGGGATATAGTGCGATCGCTACGGACTTTTTCCCGTCTTGATGAAGCCGAGATGAAAGCAGTAGACATTCAAGATGGGATTGAAAGTACGCTGATGATTTTGGACTATCGGTTGAAAGCTAGAGCAGAGCGCCCGGAAATAGAAGTCATCAAAGAATATAGCGTGCTCCCCCTTGTTGAATGTTACCCCGGTCAACTCAATCAGGTATTTATGAATATACTGATGAATGCAATTGATTCTTTGGAAGAGTCATTTGTCCAGAGTCGTTTCCTATCAGGAGCAAACAAAGAACAAAAGACACAATTAACTATCCAAATTCAAACAAGCCTCACCGATAACCATTATATTAAAATTTCCATACAAGATAACGGGCTTGGCATACCCAAACACATTATCTGTCGATTATTTGACCCCTTCTTCACAACCAAACCTGTTGGTAAAGGGACTGGTATGGGTCTGTCTATCAGCCATCAAATTATTACTGAAAAACATGGCGGACGACTGGTTTGTCATTCAGAACCGGGACATGGGGCTGAATTTGTCATTGAAATTCCTACACGGCAACAGTGACCGCTAACCAGCCATCGGTGATAACTGCTATCTCTAAATGGGCATACTAGCTGATGAGTCGGCTAGAGACGGCAATTTTCTATGGAAGGCGATCGCGATGAAAGTATCATTTGACCCAGGAACAACGCTTCCAGGCTACTGCTTGGTTGAGCAACTTTACTTTAGTGCCAAAACTCTAGTTTATCGTGCCTTACGAGAAGCAGACCAACAACGTGTCATCATTAAGCTCTTGAAAAGGGAATATCCAACGGTCAATGAACTCTTACAATTCCGCAATCAGTATAATATTGCCAAAAATCTCCCTTTATCTGGAGTAGTCAGCCCGTACAGTCTAGAACCACTGCGCCACGGTTATGCTTTAGTTATGGAAGACTTTGGTGGTGTTTCCTTAACAGAGTATACTCAAGGGCATCCATTAGAATTAGAAGAATTTCTACTCATTGCGCTTCAACTTGCTGATATTCTTCAAGGTCTCTATCAACATCGAGTGATTCACAAGGACCTCAAACCTGCTAACGTCTTGATTCACCCCCAAACAAAACAAATCAAGCTGATTGACTTTAGCATTGCCTCTGTCCTCAGACACGAAACACAAACCCTACAAAATCCTAACGGAATTGAAGGAACTCTCGCTTATCTTTCACCAGAACAAACGGGTCGGATGAACCGAGGGATTGACTATCGTAGCGATTTCTACTCCTTGGGAGTCACATTTTTTGAATTACTGACAGGTCAGTTACCCTTTCAATCCAATGACCCAATGGAGTTAGTTTATTCTCACATCGCCAAGCAAGCACCCGCAGTTCACAATATCAATCCTGACATTCCACTCGTCCTATCTGCAATTGTCAGGAAGTTGATGGCAAAAAATGCGGAAGACCGCTATCAGAGTGCTTCGGGGTTACTTGCAGATCTCCAAAGATGTGTAACAGAATTTAAAATAAACGAGCAAATTTCCAATTTTGAGGTCGGTCAGCTAGATGCAAGCGCCCAACTGAACATACCCCAAAAACTCTACGGACGAGAACAGCAAGTCAAACAATTGCTAGCAGCATTTACTCGCGTAGCGTGTCCGGAGGACAGCAGTTCTTCTTCACGAAGCGAACTTGTACTTGTATCGGGTTACTCGGGTATTGGCAAATCGTCACTTGTTCATGAAGTCCACAAACCAATTGTCCGTAAAAGGGGCTACTTCATTTCAGGTAAGTTCGACCAATTTAAACGTAACATTCCCTACGCTTCTCTCATTCAAGCATTTCAATCTCTCATGCGGCAATTGCTGACAGAGGACACCCACAAACTTCAAAACTGGCAAGAAAAACTCAAAAGGGCTTTGGGTGAAAACGGACAAGTGATTGTGGATGTGATTCCAGAACTAGAAGCGATCGTTGGCAAACAACCTTCCATCGAAGAATTAAGAGGAACCGAGGCACAAAATCGGTTCAACCGCGTCTTCCAAGCCTTTATTGAGGTGTTTACTCAACCAGAACACCCCCTAGTGCTGTTTTTAGACGACTTGCAATGGGCAGATTCTGCATCTTTAAACCTCATTCAAGTGCTGATGAGCAATCCTGAAAGCAAACATTTACTGTTGATTGGAGCATATCGAGATAACGAGATCAGTGCAACTCATCCATTGATGAAGATGTTAGATGTACTTCACAAAGCAAACACTGCTATCGAAAATATTGTTCTGTATCCTTTAGAAATACATTATGTTCGTCAATTAGTTGCCGATACATTAAACGATCGCAACAGAAGCGTTCCTCTTGCAGAGCTACTCTTCAATATCTCTCAAGGCAACCCCTTCTTTTTAACTCAACTTCTCAAATCGCTGTATCAAGAACACCTGTTAACCTTTGATTTCACTCGGGGTTGCTGGATGTGGGATCTCGAACAAATTCAACGCGTTGGAATTACTAACAAAAATGTGGTAGAACTAGTAGCACTTAATTTGCAAAAATTACCAAATACCACACAAACAATACTTCAACTAGCAGCTTGTATTGGCAATCGCTTTAATTTAGATATTTTAGCAACTGTCAGTAACACGAGTCTCTTGGATACTGCTAAAGCGTTACAACCGTCTCTCCAAGCAGGATTTATTCTCCCTCTTAACAATAACTACCAAGTTCCCCTTTTATTCTCTAGCGAAGAACTAGATGAATTTGGATTTGACGTGAGTGTAAGTTATCGATTCCTTCATGACCGAGTTCAGCAAGCTGCTTATTCCCTCATTCCGCAGACGCAAAAACAAGCGACCCATCTTGAAATTGGTCAACTTTTACTTCGCAACACTCCCCCAGAAGCGATTGAAAATTACATTTTTGACATTGTCAATCAGTTGAACTTTGGCAGAGATCTTCTAACACAAATTTCAGAACGACAGGAATTGGCGCAACTCAATTTGATAGCAGGACGAAAAGGCAAAGCTGCAGCTGCCTATGAACCTGCATTTAAGTATTTTACAGTTGGAATCGCTTTATTGTCCGCTGACTCTTGGCAAACACACTACAGCCTGACATTAAAACTGTATGAAGAAGCAGCGGAAGCAGCTCTTCTTTGTGGCGAGTTTGAGTTGATGGAACAGCTAGTACTTGCAGTGTTACAGCAAGCGCAAACTTTGTTGGACAAAATTAAAGTTTATGAGGTCAAAGTATTAGCTTGCGTAGCCCAGAGCAAGCAACCTCAGGCTATCAAAACAGCCCTAACTGTGGCAGAATTATTTGGAGTTGCGTTTCCAGAACAACCAAATCAAACAGATATTGCTGAGGGTTTGCAGAAAACTCAAGATACTCTAGCAGAAAAACAATTAGAAGATTTGTTAGAACTGCCAGAAATGAGGGATCTCAGAGCATTGGCGCTCGTCAGAATTTTAGCAAGCGTAACGGCTGCTGTTTATCAAGCTGTTCCTACACTTTTACCATTAATTGTGTTTAAACAGGTTAGATTGTCGGTTAAGTATGGAAATGCCTCTGTATCTGCACAAGCATACGCTTGGTATGGAGTCATTTTATGCGGTGTTATTGGCAATATTGAAGAAGGTAATCGTGTCGGTCAACTGGCATTAGGCTTATTATCAAAGCTCAAAAGCAAAGAATTTCGAGCTAGCACCATCAATATGGTATATCCATTTGTAAAACCTTGGAAATATCACATTCAAAAATCTCTCGATCCTTTGCTTGATGGATACCACTGCGGGCTAGAAACTGGAGCATTAGAATATGCTGCTTACTGCGCTTACAACTATTGTTCTCTTTCTTTCTTCTTAGGTAAAGAATTATCAATTTTGGAAGAAGAAATGAAGGCTTACAGCCATGCTTTGGCTCAACTCAAACAGGAAGTCGCTCACAATTATCTTCGAGTCTTTTACCAATCAGTTTTGAATTTACTCGGGCAAAGCAAGCATCCCTGGGAATTTAAGGGTACTGTTTACCATGAAGACAAGATGCTTCCTTTACACCATACAGCAAACGATCGCTATGCTATTGGTACGTTATATGTTAACAAACTCATTCTTTGTTACTTATTTCAAGAGTGGCGACAAGCCACAAAAGTAGCCAATCTTGCTGGTGAATATCTTGATGGAGTGTCTGGCTCTTTTACGATCCCTGTATTTTCTTTTTACGATGCTTTAACCCAGCTTGCTATATTACCAGAAATTGAAGAATCAAAACAAGAGCTTGTTTGGGAAAGAGCGATCGCCAATCGGAACAAACTCGAGCATTGGGCAAACTATGCACCGATGAATCACTTGCATAAATTTTACCTAGTTGAAGCAGAACGTTACAGGGTATTGGGACGAATTTATGAAGCGATGGAGTACTACGATCGCGCTATTACAGGAGCCATTGAAAACCATTACTTCCATGAAGCTGCTCTAGCCAACGAACGAGCAGCCGAATTTTACTTTTCGCTCAAAAAAAACAAAATTGCTCAAGCATATATAACAGAAGCATATCACGGCTATCAGCAGTGGGGAGCAAAAGCGAAAGTTCAACAATTAGAAGAATTTTACTTTGAATGGCTGAATCTTAATTCTCAAAAACTTTCCAAAGAAGACAGTAGTCTATCCAAAGGAAGCACAACATCCAAGGGTGAAGTTTTCGATCTGATTGCTGTGATGAAAGCATCACAAGCTATCTCCAGTGAAATAGTCTTGGATAGATTGCTAGAAAATTTGCTGCATATTATTCTCGAAAATGCAGCTGCTCAGAAAGGCTGTATTATTCTTGAGCGCGACAATCAACTATTTATTGAAGTTGCGGATACCAACCAGCATGAATTAGCAGTCGTACTGCAATCAATCCCAGTCAAAGACAGTCAAGATGTTCCTGTTTCCATTATTGAATATGTCCGTCGCACCCAACAACCCTTAGTTCTTAATAATGCTACAGAAGAAGCTATTTCTAAATCTGATGCCTATATTGTCTATCACGAACCACAGTCAATTTTATGTGCGCCAATTCTTTATCAAGGAAAATTTATCGGGATTATTTATTTGGAAAATAATTTAGCGACTGGGGTCTTTACTCACAATCGTGTTGAAATTCTCAATTTCCTCTGCACTCAAGCTGCTATCTCCTTAGAAAATGCCCGTTTATACCAACAAGCACAAAATGCTGTCGCTCATTTACAACAAACACAACTTCAATTAGTACAAAGCGAGAAGATGTCTGCTTTGGGAAATTTAGTCGCAGGGGTTGCTCATGAAATTAACAATCCTATCGGCTTTATTGCTGGCAATATTGACCCTGCTCAAGAATACGTACAAGATTTGTGCGGCTTGCTCGATCTGTATCGGGAGAAGTTTCCCCATCCCGGACAGGAGATTGAGGATAAAATTGAAACTATAGATTTGGAATATTTGCGTCAGGATTTGCCGAAGTTGATTGAATCAATGAAGCTGGGTGTTGAACGCATTTGCAATATTAGCACCAGCCTGCGAACTTTCTCCAGATCGGACAAAGATTATAAGGTTCCATTTAACATTCATGAAGGTATAGAGAGTACTCTACTTATTCTCAAGCACCGTTTGAAAGCAAACGATGACCGTCCAGCAATTAACGTTATTAAAGACTATGGCGATATCCCTCAAGTAGAATGTTTCCCAGGACAACTCAACCAAGTGTTTATGAATTTGCTGGCAAATGCTATTGATGCTTTAGAAGAATCTAATATGGGAAGCAGTTTTGAACATATTAGAGCAAATCCTAACTGCATTACCATTCAAACTGCTATGAAAGACGAGCAACACATTATGATTCGCATAGCAGACAATGGTATTGGCATGACCGAACAGGTGAAACAGATTGCTTTTGACTATCTTTTTACAACCAAAGCTGTTGGACATGGAACGGGTTTGGGTTTAGCGATCGCCCACCAAATTGTCGTTGAGCGTCATGGAGGAACGATTGAAATTAATTCTGTTTTGGGACAGGGCGCAGAGTTTGCGATCGTGCTTCCCATATCAAGCCAATAGTAAACTTGTTTTAGCTAGGAGGCGAACGTAATGAAGACCACATTTTTGACGAGAACTGCATTTCAATTGGAATAATTAGGTTATGGATATTAGCAATCACTTCGTGCATACAACCGAGGAGACTGAGACAGAAATTGCGTTGCGTCAAAGCCAACAGCGATTGCAAAAAGCTCAAAGAATTGCTCACATTGGTCACTGGGAAATAGATGCTACTACCCTAGTGACTATTTGGTCAGAAGAAGTCTTCCGAATCTTTGGGTTGGAACCCAAAACAGAAGCACCACCCCCTCAAGAATACAAACAGCAAATTCACCCAGATGACTCACTCATTTGGCAAGAAAAACTAGAACAGGCGATCGCTCAACCCACTGCTTTTAACCTTGACTTACGCATTTACCGCCCCGATGGTTCCTTGCGCTATTTGAATGCGATCGCAGAATCCCAAGTGGATGAATTCGGAAAAGTCATCAAACTTGTGGGTACTGTTATGGATATTAGCGAACGCAAGCAGGCTGAGATAGCACTACAGCAGGTTTTACACCAAACTGAGTACCAGTCCTGTTTGCTACAAGCTGTCCTTAACTCTACTACAGACTGGATTTTTGCTAAAGATACAAATTTCCGCTACATCCTAGCCAGTCGGAGTTATGCAACCGCAATTGGTAAAACCGTGGAAGAGATTCTTGGCAAAGACGATTTGGAGTTGGGTTTTTCTGAAGAACTTGTCTTTGGAAATCCTGCAAAAGGTATTCGAGGATTCCGCACTGACGATCGCACGGCGCTATCTGGGAAACCCGTGTGTAACTCCTTCGATCCCGCAACAATTGCAGATGGTTCGCTACGTATCTTCGATGTTCGTAAAAATCCTTTGTACGACTTAGATGGAAAAGTCTTTGGTGTACTTGGATTGAGCCGTGACTTAACCGAACGCTATGATGCAGAAGAAGCCATGCGTCGTTCCGAAGCACAGCTAAAGGAGAAAGCCGAAGAATTGACGCGTACTTTGCAAGAACTTCAGCAAACGCAAATGCAGATGATTCACAGTGAAAAAATGTCTAGCTTGGGACAACTGGTAGCTGGAGTCGCCCACGAAATTAACAATCCCATGAACTTTATCCACGGTAACCTCAATCACGCCAATCACTACGCCAAGGAAATTCTAGAATTGCTAGTTCTGTACCAAAAATATTACCCCATTCCACCTTTAGAAATTCAGAAACAAGCAGAAGCAATCGACCTAGAATTTATACAACAAGATTTACTGAAACTTCTATCCTCAATGCGCGTTGGTACAGAACGCATCCAAACAATCGTAGCATCTCTTCGCACATTTTCCCGTATGGATGAATCTGAAATGAAAGAGGTTGATATCCATGACGGTATTGACAGTACATTAATGATTTTACAACACAGGATTAAAGAAAAAAATTCTTATTGTCAAATTCAAGTTATTAAAGAATATGGTAATTTACCTTTAGTTGAGTGCTTTCCCGGACAGTTAAATCAAGTATTTATGAATATTTTAAGTAATGCAGTTGATGCTTTAGAAGACGCATTTAAATTCAGTCATATGTCAATCTTAGAAGACGAAAAATCAAAGGAAGACCCTACAATTTCCATTCATACTCAAGCAATAAATAACCAAGCTATTATTCGCGTGGCTGACAATGGAACGGGTATGAATGAAAATATTCGTCAGAGAATTTTCGATCCCTTTTTCACAACTAAGCCTGTGGGAAAAGGAACTGGAATGGGCTTATCAATCAGTTATCAAATTGTGGCAGAAAAACATGGTGGTTCGCTTTACTGTCTTTCACAACCAAATTTAGGAACAGAATTTATCATTCAAATTCCTTTAAAACAGAATTAACTTAAATATACTTTTTCGAGATATTGACGTGCTAGCGCAATTCCATTCCAATCTAGAATTGCGTCAACAGGCTTTAGAATACATACTTGCTGCGATTGGAAAACTGCTAGACCCCAAGGTCATAATGAAAGACTCGCTACACAGATGTTTCCCAAGCAGAACGGGCTGAGCACATTGGAGGTGAATCAATTATCAAGAGTCAGCCCGGTTAAGAAATAGGAGTTGTCGCAAGCATGAACCGAGATTGAGCGTTATGACTAATGCCCAATTCTAATGTTCTCCGTTTAATATATATAGATAATTTATGTCTGTTGCGGACCTTTAGCATCACACTCTTTAGCAAAACACCGTTCCAAAAGCTCAACTCTATAGTAGCGGGCAAAGCGCCGGGGATCTAATACAAGTTTAACTTTAGGGTTCATCACAGGTTGATTGAGATACTGCCATAAGGGGAATTTAAGATTGCTAGCGTCTGAAGTCATATATACAAAGAAAATAATACGACACAATAACAGGCTCAGTATTGAACATCTGGTTAAAAATATGCTTATTACCGTTCCTTAGTTAAACCTTACAAAATATACATACATTTGTCCTGCGGACAAACGCGGAAAAATTTAGAGAATACTCCTACAGATAGTTAAAAAAATCCGTTAAATTCACTATTGCCAAATGCAGTCTTCCCAAAGCAAGAAGGCATTGAGGCGAGATGTTTGTAAAATCATGCAACCTAGTCTGAAAACCTTTGTTAAGTCAACCTTTTAGTCATTGTCGAAAATTAAAGTTACACGAGTAACGGCAAATATACGGTTGACAGAAGATATAGTTACGAGTAATATGCAAATCTTATGTAATGCCAACTTTTGACCCTAGGCCATAAACAATCATTTTTGGCAATGTCTTCCTCAATTGCAGATATTATATTTGACGACTGAAACAACGAGCTAGGAACGGAGTACAGCCGTATCGCATCAGTTTCCCTTACTATTCTTGTAAGACGAGTTTAATATCCAAAAAAGGAGAATCAACATATAATTGCCAATTCTCATCTATAAATTCTAAATTTTCATCATAAATAAGCCCTAGCTCACCAATATGCAACTTGTTATTAGGACTTGAATTACCTTCAACACCATTTTTTAAAGCTGTAAGGATAAACTGCAATTGGAGAAAGCGTTTATTATGTGTTACGCCAATAGAACTACTAGTTAATTCAGCATCAATGGTGGGTGGTAGGGTAATTTCTTCATAATATTTATCTTGCTCGTCCCAATAACCGCAGACTTTATAATTACATAAAGAGAGATGTTCTTTAACAAGTGTATTGGCATCTATATTTTGTAATAGATCTGTTAAATCATGCAAGACAGGGTGATTTTTTAATTTAATGTTGTTCATATTAAGCTTAACCTGGTTTTCTGTTCTAATGATACTACTCCGGTTTTGCCTGTATAGTGGCGAATTCTATCCGCTAAGGCTGAATGAAATTTGACATCAAGAGCCGAAACAATTTCTACGTATTTTCTCACACAAAATTTAGGATTGCTATATATATAACCAAGAGTGAGTCACCAGTCGCTGCTGTTTGTTAAATGCTCACTTTTATTTTAATTGCAAGCGTATATCATGTCACTGCAAATAAATGGCGAGAACAGTTAGTAGTGAGTAGTAAGTCTTTAGTTATCTTCCTACTCACTACTAACCACTAAGCATCACTTATTAAGGGAAAAAAAATGAAGATTGCCTTCATGACAACTGATAGAGTTAATGTCAACGCTCATTTTGGTTCGGCGCAGGAGGTTGATGTTTATGAAGTTTCAGAAACTGGATACAAATTTGTCGAAACGCTTTTCTTTGAAAAGCCATCTAAAAAAGTTGAAACAATTAATGAAACCAGTGAAGGTGGTTGCAAGCATGGTAAACCTGATTGCAAAAAAGGCAAAGATGGTTCCAAAGAAGCTGAAGGTAGCTCGAAAAAAGACAAAGATGGTGAAAGTGATGATAAAGTCGCACGCAAACTAGAAGTGTTAGCTGATTGTACCATTGTTTATGTCGCCTCAATTGGTGGTACGGCGGCTGCTAAGTTAATCAAAAACGGTATGATGCCGGTTAAACCCCGCTCGGAAGAAGAAAATATTGCTTACATTTTGAATCGGTTAGTGGAGGCTCTCAAAGGAAATCCCCCTCCTTGGTTGCGTAAGGCTTTGCAGGGAAAAGTAACACAATAATTCACCAGTTCTAATTCCTAATTCGTAATTAAAAATTTATTAATTACGAATTGATGAATTTTAGATACAAGCTTCGTATTCTTAGCTTTTCTTATTCAAATTTTCTAGTGAATCAATTATGCTTGTATCTTCATTAGTTTCTCTTTTGCTGGCAATATTTTTTTTGTTTATAAGCTTAAAACTCTTACATCAACTCTTGCAGTTACTCACTCTCTTGATAGCTATTTTTTGGTTGTGCTCAAGCTGTTTTTTTTCCATTATTCCCAGTGAAGTTTTAATTGCGATCGCTTTTCTCCTCATTACACAAAAAATGCGCGGATTAGAACGAGAGTAGTTGGGTGTCTGGTTTACGCAGTGTCTCTAAGCCCCGCGTCTCCTGCTTGAACGGGGGTTAGGAGAAACTGCATTACCAGGTAAAGCTACAGGATCGAGAGATAACAGCAGCAATTGAATTTTTACCAACTTTGTTTATCTCAGGAAATACGGGAAATATTGTATAAAAACATCTTTAATGAGCTATTTTGTATTAAAAACTACATAAATACCTGCTTGATACCAATATTATTGGCAATCTGGGACATTATCTTGGTACGATCCTACCAACCGCAAATTCCTAGGAGTGAATTTCTGTCATATAAGTTTTTTATGAAAAGAAGACAACTTTTTGCCTTCCTTAGCATCACTATTGCTAGCCTATTCCTAGCACTTGGCTTGCGATTGTTCGATGCATCTCCTGTCATAGCTCAGTCTAACGCCCAACTTCTTGTTTCTGCTGCAGCTAGCCTTAAAGATGTCATGGGGGAAATCAACACCCTCTACCAAAAAGGTAACCCGAATACCAAAATTAGCTATAACTTCGGTGCTTCTGGTGCTTTGCAGCAACAGATTGAGCAAGGCGCACCCGCAGATATTTTTATTTCGGCTGCACAAAAACAAATGGATGCTTTGGAGCAAAAGGGGTTATTGCTTGGTGGAACTCGTACTAACTTGGCAAACAATAGTTTAGTTTTGGTTGTCCCTACTAAATCTACTGGGGTTACTAACTTCAATGCTTTGACTGACGCAAAGGTTAAAAAGATTGCGATTGGCGAACCTAGAAGTGTTCCTGCCGGTCAGTATGGCGAGCAAGTTCTGCAAAAATTGGGGGTTTTTGATAAAGTAAAACCCAAGCTAGTTTACGCAAACAATGTGCGTCAAGTATTGGCGTCTGTAGAAAGTGGTAATGCTGATGCGGGTTTGGTTTACGCTACTGATGCAAAAATCTCTAAAAATGTAAAAGTGGTTGCCACAGCTGCTGAAAACAGTCATTCTCCCATCGTTTACCCCATGGCAGTACTTAAGAGCAGTAAAAATTCTCAGGCGGCTGGAGATTTTGTTAAGTTCCTATCGAGTCAGCCTGCTAAGGCAGTATTGAAAAAATATGGGTTTATCGTACCGTAATGACCCGCTTTAAGTCCCTGTCTGTTTTGATAAGAGTTTTTAACTGCAAAGACCCATGATGCCCTACGACTTATCTCCTTTATGGATATCCCTTAAAACTTCCTTACTTGCAACATTTATTACCTTTTTTCTTGGTATTGCTGCTGCCTATTGGATGCTGGGATATCGAGGAAAAGGGAAGTCTTTCATTGAGGGCATTTTTGTTTCTCCTCTGATTTTACCTCCTACGGTTGTTGGCTTTTTGCTACTCCTACTGTTTGGGAAAAATGGTCCATTGGGAAAACTCATGGAGCCTTTGAACTTCAGTGTGGTTTTTACTTGGTATGGTGCGGCGATCGCAGCAACGGTGGTTTCTTTTCCATTGATGTATAGAACAGCGTTAGGAGCTTTCGAGCAAATCGATAGCAATCTTTTGCGAGTGGCTCGAACTCTTGGTGCCAAAGAATCCACAATCTTTTGGCGCATCAGTTTACCTCTGGCGCTACCGGGAGTTTTAGCAGCAACAACTTTGGCTTTTGCTCGTGCTTTGGGTGAATTCGGTGCAACCTTGATGTTAGCAGGGAATATTCCAGGGCAAACCCAGACAATTCCAATGGCAATTTATTTTGCCGTTGAAGGCGGAGCAATTCATGAAGCTTGGTTTTGGTCAATTGCCATCATAGCAATCTCTCTGTCTGGAATTATTGCAGCTAACTTATGGCAGGAAAATCAGGGGAAAAGGAGGGGTCAGGGAGCAGGGAGTAGGAGACAGGAAAACAGGAACACAAAGCAAGAAACTTTTCCCTCTTCCTCCCTTTCCCCCTCCTCTTCTTCTGGGCTATTTGTAGACATTGAAAAGCGTCTCCCTGGCTTTAACTTGAAAGTCTTTTTTAATGCCGATAAGCTACCCCTGGGATTGTTGGGAGGATCTGGGGCTGGCAAAAGCATGATTCTACGCTGTATTGCTGGGATAGAAACGCCAACATCAGGGCGCATTGTTCTGAACGGACGGGTGTTGTTTGACTCTCAACAGGGGATCGATCTGCCACCACGCGATCGCAAAGTTGGTTTTGTCGTACAAAATTACGCTCTCTTCCCCCAGATGACAGTAGCGCAAAATATTGCCTTTGGCTTACCAAAAGGATTGTCTGCAACAGCTATTCGACAACAAGTGGAAGCCCAATTGATAACAGTGCATTTGGAAGGATTGGGCGATCGCTACCCGCATCAGCTTTCGGGCGGACAGCAGCAAAGAGTAGCCCTAGCAAGAGCCTTAGCCAGTCACCCAGAAGCACTGTTACTGGATGAGCCATTTTCTGCACTGGATACTCACTTGCGAAGTCAGCTAGAACAGCAAATGGTGGAGACATTAGCATCTTACGAAGGAACAACTCTATTTGTCACTCACAATATGGAAGAGGCTTATCGAGTTTGTCCCAATTTGCTAGTTTTAGATAAAGGACAAGTTGCTCATTCAGGAACAAGATACGATATTTTCGAGCATCCTGCCACGGCTAGTGTTGCTCAGCTGACAGGATGTAAGAACTTTTCCCGCGCTATTGCTTTAACATCACATCAAGTAGAAGCAGTAGAGTGGGGTTGTACCCTAAACGTTGTCGAACCCATTCCAGAATTTTTATCTAGTCTTGGAATTCGCGCCCATCATATCAGTTTCACTGACGATCCAACCCAAGAAAATACTTTCAGGTGCTGGCTGACAAGAACAAGCGAAACTCCACACCGAATGACGTTGTTTCTCAAGCTGAACGGTGAGCCCAAGAACCAATCCGATCATCACTTGCAAGCAGAGGTGTTTAAGGAGAGATGGGCGGTTTTGAAAGATCGACCGATGCCTTGGTATGTTCGTTTAGATCCCTTGCGGCTGATCTTAATGGAATGAAAGTTTCTTTCAAAGACGATTTATTGTGTCGGCTGTTGAGCGGTATCAATTGCAATTGGTAGTTTATGATGTGGAAAGGGAGGTTATAGATAGATGGCTGTAGAGCAATATCGGCAATACATTCGACATCTTCTTTCCGAAGGACGAGGACGAGCTTCAATACTTCCTAATGCTGATGAGTATGAAGTGCAGACTCTTTTCGATTCCGAACAGGATCATTATCAACTACTCTATGTTGGTTGGCGTGGAAGTAAACGTCATTTTGGCTGTGTTTTGCATCTTGATATCAAAGATGGAAAAATCTGGATTCAGCATGATGGTACGGAAGAAGGAATTGCGAATCGGTTAGTTGAAATGGGCGTTCCAAAACAGGATATTATTCTGGCGTTTCACGTGCCTTTACGCCAGTTTACTGGGTTTGGTACGAGTTCGTAAAAAAAGCGGGAGGGACTTCGTTTGTATAGCCACGATTACGAACATCGTTGAGCTAAAAGGGGTTGGAAAATCGGATTTGGTATAAGTTGCTGAAAAACAATTCCTCTGACTACAATAGGTATTCAAGCGGAGGAATCAAGCTTGAAACTGATATTAGTAGCGCCCGATCCATTATTAGCAGCAGCATTTCAAGAACATTTTTATTATTTTCCTAATGTTGAAATAGTTAATGATTACTTTGAGTGGTTGGCAGATTTTGATTGTTTGGTTAGTCCTGGTAACTCTTTTGGCATGATGGATGGCGGGATCGATGCTGCCATTATCAACTTTTTTGGTAGTTCTTTAATGGAAAGAGTCCAGCAACGCATACTTACAGATTATTTGGGCGAACAGCCAGTGGGAACATCAATGATTGTAGAAACAGGTCATCGATTGCACCCGTTTCTCGCTCACACACCTACAATGCGAGTTCCCATGTCTGTTGTTGGAACTGATATTCCTTACGTAGCCATGTGGGCTATGCTTTTGTCTGTTCGACACCACAACCAATATGCTCAGGACAAGATTCACAGTATTGCTTGTCCGGGTTTGGGTACGGGAATTGGTAGAGTACCATATCGTGAAGCGGCGCGACAGATGTCATTAGCATACGACCATTTTCTTTATCCACCCAAGCATCTGAACTGTTTTGTGGCTGCTTCCAGACAACTTTTGATATGGGAAGGCAAATGTTAATACAACTCAGTTTTTTTCAGCAAAATTTTTAGATATGTAAAGACGTGCCATAGCGCGTCTCTACACTTTTTTAGGGCATACTAATTAAAAATCCTACCGTAGCTCGACTCGTTCGGACTTATTGAGCAAAATGTATAAAAAAGACTGGCTGTACTTAAAGGCATAGGAAAAAACATGACATTACTTTATTGAAGAAAGTGGTATGTTTTTAGGGAAAGCGAATGAAAGTAACACCAAACAACTTAAAAATAGAAATTTTGGTAGTAGACGATATACCTGCTAACTTACGTTTGCTAGTCAATATCTTGCGAGAAAATGGCTATAATGCTCGAGCTATTGTCAACGGTCATTCCGTGCTTGACATTGCTCAATCCATTGAACCCGATTTAATTCTTCTTGATATTCTCATGCCTTCCATCAATGGTTACGAAATTTGCCAGCAACTTAAAGCTAATCCCAAAACACGCGATATTCCTGTTATTTTTATCAGTGCTCTCAATGAAGGCTTAGACAAAGCTAAAGCCTTTGAAGTCGGTGGAGTAGATTATATTACCAAACCCTTTCAGGTAGAAGAAGTTTTAATAAGAATAAACAATCAACTCACTCAACGTTTTCTCATCAAGATACTGCAACAACAAACTAAGCTACTCTATCAGCAAAATCGACACCTTCAAACTGAGATTAGCGATCGCAAACGGGCAGAAGTATCCCTGAGAATGTCAAAAGAACGCTATTACAGTATTTTTGAAAATGCCATTGTTGGAATTTATCAGCTAACTCCAGAAGGAAAATATTTAAGTGTTAACTCAGCACTCGCAAAAATGTACGGTTACTCTTCTCCAGAAGAATTATTTCAAAGTATAAGTGATATTGACAAACAAATATATCTCGATCCCCAACACCGACAAAAATTTGCTGCTGCACTCGAAGAGAACGAAACTGTCTCTGGATTTGAGTCATTAATCCACCGTAAGGATGGCAAAACAATTTGGATTTCTGAATCAGCACGTGCTGTTCGGGACTCAACAGGAAAGTTACTCTATTACGAAGGAATGGTTTCCGAAATTACCGAACGCAAATTGGCACAAGAAGCTCTAAAGTTTCAAAAAGCACAGAGTGAAGAGCTTCTTCTCAATATTTTACCGCAGCAAATTGCAGAACGCCTTCAAGCTGGAGAAACATTGATTGCCGATCAATTTCAGGAAGTTAGCGTCCTCTTTGCCGATATAGTAGGTTTTACGCAGTTATCCTGTCAAAAAACTCCTGCTGAATTGGTAGAATTTTTGAATAAAATTTTTTCTAAGTTTGACCAATTAGCAGCAAAACATGGTTTGGAAAAAATTAAAACCATAGGTGATGCTTATATGGTGGTTGGAGGTTTACCAACACCAAATCCCGATCGCGTGCGGAAAACAGCGCAAATGGCACTTGATATGCAAGCGTCTCTAGCGCAATTCAACGCTCAAGAAAAACAAGGACTGCAGTTACGAATTGGGATGAACATAGGTCCTGTAGTTGCTGGAGTCATTGGAATAAGCAAGTTTAGCTATGATTTATGGGGAGATACAGTTAATGTCGCTTCGCGTATGGAGTCAAACGGATTACCTGGAAAAATTCAGGTTAGTGCTGCAACTTATGAGTCTCTTAAGGAAGAATTTAAGTTTGAACAACGGGGCGAAATTTTTATCAAAGGCAAAGGAGTAATGATGACCTACTGGTTGACAGGAAATTTGCCATAAATTATGGAATATTCTATCATAGTATATATAATGACAAAAAACTGCTAAGACTTATATCGTAGAATTGCGGAAAATCTTTCTTGACATAATAGCTCTGTTGTATAAAGAATATGAACTTCACGTAAAGACGCAAAGACTTCAAAAAAGCTTTGCGTCTTCGCGCCTTTACGTGAGATTTAAATAACATGAGTTCTATAGTCTTCAAGGTCTGAAATTATGACTGACTCTCAACCCCCCCTTCCACAACCACAACTAATACCTGGTGGTATCACTAGCGAACAATACGAACATTACGTTCCAGAAAAATTAGAATTTAGAAATGGGTACTTGGGTAACACCGAACAAGATCAGATAGGATTTCAGCTAGCTGTTCTAACCAATATGGGATTACTGAAAGCAATCTACAGCGTAGAAGCATTACTGTGGATAGAAGCCTTAGAACTATATTTAAGGAAAAAATTAGAAATTGTCGATGCCGAGCCGGACGTTTATGAGGTACTGCTCGAACGTTTGAATCGAGCTATGGAAGATTTAACTGTGGTAGCTCAGTATCTAGAAGATTAATTGCGAGTGCATTCTGGTGCAATAGGGTGCATTTTTTATGAAGAATTTAAGATTTCTAATAATCCTTGTTAATATCAACAAGGATTAAAAATTTAATGACCAGAGTCAGGCAAGTTTTTTATGAGCCAGGAAGATTCTATCTATCCGCGTCCGCGACCCAAACCAAAACAAGAATCAGAAAGTTTTACTCCACCTCGCCCGCGCCCGCGATCCGAACGACCGGAGTTTGATGAGCCAGAACCAGAACCTGTTTTTGGGCAACACATCCGTCTATTAGATGTTGAGAAACCGGAAGGGCGTGTTATTTGCGAGTGTTGGTACTGCAAAGAAGGGGTCTTGATTCAGCATCAACGAGAACCACAACAGGAAGAAATCCGGGTCACTTGTCCCCATTGTGGTAGGGTAGCAATTAAGTTACAGATCGCTAAAATTATGTCAGTGATTGCTATTCCATCACCTTGGAAATAAATACCAGTGACTGGAGGGAGAATACCCGTACCACAAGATAAATGAGCAGGTATGTAGCAATTCTATATTGATTTTCTTTCTCTTTGCGTCCTCAGTGTCCGTGCGGTTTAAAAATTATTAAATAGATGTAGGTAAGAGGCGAAAAAACTATTGATTTCCTAAGTTTTTATCCACCTTGACAGGGCTAGGCGATCGAAGCTCCCCAAATCAGGCTTTTATGCACCATAGCTCTACCTACAGTCCTGACAGCAAGTCTCTCGCTAGTACCAATAAAAATCTTTTCTTTATTTTCCAGCTAACTGTTACAATTGGCTAAAGTTTTACATAAGACTACGGTATCTTTATAAAGAACAAATGTGAGATTTTATATTTAAGTTAGCTTTAATAGAAATTGAAAGAATTTTTCTTTTCAAGAATTAACTGCATCCAACTCAAAAATCTAGATTGTAGATTAAAAAATATTCAAAATAATTTCATTCAGGAAGTTTGTATAATAGTAAATCAAATATATGATAAAGTCTCAAAATAATTCGGGTCATATTTTGCTAGTTGATGATACGCCAGATAACTTACGCCTGCTCTCTAAAATTTTAGAAGAACATGGGTTTAAGGTTAGAAAAACTATCAGTGGAAAAATGGCGCTTCAATCAGCCCAGATAGAACCCCCGGAACTAATTTTACTAGATATTAATATGCCAGATTTAAATGGTTATCAAGTTTGCCAGCAATTAAAATCTAACAAAAAAACCGCTAATATTCCTATTATTTTTATTAGTGCTTTAGACCAAATAACAGATAAAATTAAAGCGTTTGAAAATGGAGGCATAGACTATATTACCAAACCTTTTCAAGAGTTGGAAGTTTTGGCACGTGTTAAAAATCAATTTACTATTCATCACCAGGCGCAGCAATTACTCGCGAAGAATGAAGAACTACAAGAAGAAGTCCAAAAACGCAAACAAATAGAAGTAAGATTGCAACAGATAAATAGTATTGTTGAAGAACAAGTTGTAGAAAGAACATCTCAACTTCAACGAGCGCTAGAGTTTGAAGAAAGGCTCAAACAGACGACCGATGAAATACGCAGTAGCCTTGATGAGGAACAAATTTGGCAAGTGTCCGTTAAGGAATTAGGAGTTGGTCTAGAACTGGAACTGTGCTATTCTGCTATTAATAATTGTGAATTAAAAACTTGTACCCTCGGTCATGAATTTATTAAGTCTACTTCAAATCCTTTAGATAAGGATAGCATTATAGAATTAGTTCGACTGCCAGAAATACACCAACAATTGCTTCAGGGCTTAAGCGTTCAATTGTGTTTGTGTTACCCTGGTTCAAGCTTACAGGAATATTATAAATACACGATTTTAGCTTGCCCTATTTTCGATGTTCAAAACTTTTTAGGGAGTTTGTGGTTGTTCAAACCAGAAAACAAAAGTTTCGATGAACTCGAAGTTCAATTAGTTCTACAGGTAACCAATCAATGTGCGATTGCTATCCGTCAGGCGAGACTTTATCAAGCTGCACGAGAGCAGCTTGATAAATTACAAAAACTCAATCAACTCAAAGATAATTTTTTGCGTACCGTTGCTATTGAGTTACAGGGTCCTATTGCCGATCTCAAATCAATGAACCAAGAGCTAGGAGCAGAAATTCATGTTAATGAAGTAACAGGGAGTAAAATGTTACAGTATCTCAGAAATTTGCAGCAGGTATGCGATCGCCAACTGGAGTCTATTGAGAATTTGCTAGATTTGTAATATTTACAAGCTGGTACAGTTATACTCCATGTTTCTTAAACCATGCTTGAAGGCGTTGCCATCCATCTTTTGCCTCTCTCTCGCGGTAGGAAGGACGATAATCGGCAAAAAAGGCGTGTGGTGCATTGGGGTAAACAACAATTTCTGATTTGCTGTCGCTAGATTTCAGTTGCTCGCGCATCTGATCCACTGTAGCAACAGGAATACCCGTATCTTCGCCGCCATAGAGTCCGAGTACGGGGACTTTCAAAGTTGATGCAACATCAACAGGGTGTTTTGGCATTAATTCGCTCGCCTCGCCTACTAACCGCCCGTACCACGCCACACCAGCTTTAACTTTAGAATTGTGTACGGCATACAGCCAGGTAATACGACCTCCCCAGCAAAAACCCGTAATTCCTAATTTTTCGGCATTGCCTTTAGCAGATTTTACAGCCCACTCCACCGCAGCATCAAGATCGGACATCACTTGAGCATCTGGCACTTTAACAACTATCTTACGAATTTCATCTATGTTGCTTAACTTTGAGACATCCCCCTGACGCACAAACAATTCAGGTGCAATTGCCAAATACCCCAATTTAGCAAAACGACGGCAAACATCCTGAATGTGCTCGTGTACGCCAAAAATTTCCTGAACAACTAAAACAATTGGGAAATTTTGACCGGTAGCAGGCATTGCTCTGTAAGCAGGAACTGTTCCATCTTTTACCGGAATTTTCACCTCGCCCGCAACCAACCCTTTGGCATTAGTGGTGATAACTTTGGCAGAAATGGGTTGCACTGCGAGAGCAAAACCCGTCGCTAGAGACGCAGTGATAATAAATTCGCGGCGCGTTATTTCGTTCATCCTCTTCACCTTAAGCTATCCAATCACGATCTTAGCTAGTTCGGTCACAAGAAGTATCAACGCTCTACAAGGTATAAAATCAATCCACATTCTCTCTCGTTCTCTAGTTTCTCGCGTGGCTGATACAGGAGGCTACGCCTCCAATGAATTCATTCCCAGGTAGAGCTTGGGAACGAGGGCTGAAGAAGCTTCTAAAGAATAATATTTTTATCCTCCTGTAGCAATCGTAAATGAATTACAAACACTTGTTCCTTGTTTCCCTTGTCCCCTTTGTTCGGATCTCAAACAGGATTGCTATATCCTTCCAATCGCTTCTTGAATATCGCCAATTAATTCATCCATTCTTGCTTGAGTTGTATTCCAAGAACACATAAACCGCACTCCTCCAACACCAATAAAAGTGTAAAACTGCCAGTTCTTAGCTCGTAGTTGTGCGATCGCGTGTTCGGGTAATTTGACAAAAACACTATTAGCTTCCCTAGGAAACATCATTTCAACGCCTTCTATTTGTAACAATTTGTTTTCTAAATATTCAGCACATTGGTTGGCATGACGGGCATTCTTGAGCCAAGCACCTGTTTCTAATAAACCGAGCCAAGGTGCAGCAATAAAACGCATTTTTGATGCAAGTTGGCCTGCTTGTTTGCAACGATACGCAAAATCTTCTGCTAAAGTTTTATTAAAAAAAATAATTGCTTCTCCCATTGCCATACCGTTCTTTGTGCCGCAAAAACACAAAACGTCTACCCCACTTTTCCATGTTAATTCGGCGGGGCTTTTATTGATTGAAACCACTGCATTAGCAAATCGGGCTCCATCCATATGAATTTTTAAATTGTACTGTTTGGCAATAGATTTAATAGCAAGCAACTCATTCGTAGAATAGAGCGTGCCTAATTCTGTTGCTTGAGTCAGACTAATCACTTTTGGTTTGGGATAGTGTATGTCAGTTCTCTTCTTGATAATTGCCTCTATTGCATCTGGGGTTAACTTACCATTTGGTCCTTTTGCCAGTAATAATTTAGAGCCATTAGAAGCAAATTCAGGAGCACCACATTCATCAGTTTCAATATGTGCAGTTTCGTGGCAAATAACACTATGGTAAGACTGACATAACGAAGCCAATGATAGTGAATTAGCAGCAGTGCCATTAAAAACAAAAAATATCTCACAATCAATTTCAAACAACTCTCGAAAACCGTCTGTGGCTTTTTGAGTCCATATATCATTTCCATAGGCAGGAGCGCTACCCTGGTTTGCCTTAATCGTGTATTCCAATGCTTCCGGGCAAATACCGGAGGAATTATCGCTGGCAAACTGCTCTAAATTAAAATCCATATGTGTACGTTTTTAAGTTTAGTCTAGAAAATACTCTATGTTACCAAAACAGAATTAAATTGCTTCTAAGACCATTTCTGGAACGAGCAATGGATTGTCAGGAGAATCTTGCACTTGACCAATTCCCAAAAAGCGTCCATCTTCATGATAAACTCGTACAATTCCCAAAATTTCTTGAATAACACTTACGCGCTGGCCCTGACACCATTTTTGAGCAAAAATTGCAGGTAGAGTAACGGATGCAAGATGCTGTAATGGTGTATCGAAGGGTATAGGTTTAAAAGTTTCTGCTTGCAGTTGTACTTCCAAATCGCTTAAAGTCACACTCTCTGCCAAGTGAAACCCACTACTTGCAGTACGTTCCAAAGCCGCAAGAGTTCCACCAGTTTGTAAAGCGGTTCCCAAATCTCGGGCTATTGACCGAATATAAGTACCAGCACCACAATGAATGGCAACATCTAATTCTGGAAATTCTCCTTCCCGCCAATCCAAAATTTCCAGATGGAAAATTTCGACTATCCGAATGGGTACTTCCACAGTTTCGCCTTTGCGTGCTAAATCGTACAGGCGTTTTCCTTGAACTTGAATAGCGCTGTACATGGGTGGAATTTGTTCTATTTTGCCTAGAAATTGTTGCAGCAAAGGTTTAACTTTTTCCAGACGTAAGTCCCAGCAAGGTTGAGAGGTAACAATATCGCCCTGCAAGTCATCCGTTGTAGTCTGCACACCCAAGCGAATTGTGGCTTTATATGCTTTTTCCCCAGGAAGATATTGTAATAAACGAGTTGCTTTACCCAATGCCATAGGTAGCACCCCTGTTGCAGCCGGATCTAGTGTTCCAGCGTGTCCTACCCGTTTGAGACGTAACAGTTTTCGTGTCTTTGCTACACAATCGTGGGATGTCCAGCCAAAGGGTTTGTTGAGATTGAGAAAGCCTTGCACGGTTAATTTTATAGTTTTTATTTGTTTTAATGCGATTTATTATAGCAATCCTCTCGGATTGGTTTAAATGATGATAAACTCAGCAGATGCATGGATAAAATGTTTCTCACAGGATTAAAAACAATTTTTTTAGCAATTAGCTTAAATGTTGCCAAGACGTGTAAAACTATGAGCAATTTGCCAAACATTATATCAATCTTCATTAGTAGAGGCGCGAAATTTTTGCGCCTCTACTAATGTTATATTAATA
This sequence comes from Tolypothrix bouteillei VB521301, assembly GCF_000760695.4. Lineage (GTDB taxonomy): Bacteria > Cyanobacteriota > Cyanobacteriia > Cyanobacteriales > Nostocaceae > Scytonema > Scytonema bouteillei_A. Next base: position 123,155 of record NZ_JHEG04000001.1, read on the forward strand.
GGCTATTTTTTATTGAAAAGTCCAGCGCCCTTCAATATGAGCGTCAAGCAACTGATGTGAACTCAGATATTCTTCCAGAACACTTTGAACAGAGGTTGCGATCGCTTTTGAGCTACCTAGTTCTTCCGCTGTCATGTTCAGACTCATGACAGAATTTTTATAATGATATTCCTCAAGGCAAATGCTGTATTCTTTGTCTTCCTGAACCAGGTTGCCATTAATTAACAAAGATACTACTTTCTTCTCAGCATCGCTGTAAACTACCCGAACACCTTGACTAATTTGAAAACAATTGCTTTCATCAGGCATTCTATTTTCTGGTCTGAGAACATAGTTAAATATTTTAAGTAAATTTGCCCCAGTCAATCGAAACTTATATAATGCACCATCGTAAGGATAAACTTTTTTCAGATCGCCCAAAGTCACAAGAGGGCCTAACTCTGTACCTCGGATAGAAGCACTGCCAATGAACACAACATCCAGCGTATCTATTTGGGCAAAAATATCTGTGATTAAGTTACCCAATTCAGTTTCCGCTTCACGAGTTGGATGCGTTAGTTTCCGTGTTAAACGACCAATGACTCGATTATATTTGCGATCTACCGCTTCTTGATAAGTCGCAATAAAGTTTTCTAAATCAACATCTCGTGGTGCAACTTCATTGTTGATTGGAATTAGTTGCCACTTCCATTCCACAATACTGTTAGTATCATCATCTACCACAATATCAAAACGCCCAATCTGGTCTGTACCAACTGCTGCTTGTGTAATCAAAATATTATTAACTTGGGCTGGCTGGTCTAAAAGAGTATGAGAGTGTCCGCCAATGATAATATCTACACCCCATGATGGGTCCAGCATTGCCGCTAGTTTTTTGTCCTCTTCAAAACCAATGTGTGTTAACAGAACTGTCAGGTCAATATCTTCATTTTTGTAAGTATTGCAAATCTTACCTATTTCTGAGGCTGCATCCTCTAAACCTACAAATGTACTAATACTTGTGTCTAGTTTTAATGCTTTAAGAACTTCTTCCGTTACAATACCAATAAACATGATATCGAATCCATCAACATTGAGGATGATGTATGGATTCATCAATCTTTTACTGTATTTTTTAATATATAGATTAGCATTGACTATAGGAAAATTTGCCATCTTTTCTAGAAATAGCAAATGTGGGAAGCCATAATCTAACTCGTGGTTCCCTAAGGTAACGGCATTTGGAGCCAAGTAATTCATAATTTCTATGGTTGATAGACCTTTGAATTCGGTATCGATCATAGAACCCTGGAGCATATCGCCAGAAATTACATAAAGCACATTTTTCTCTTCTTGGCGTACTTGATTGATATATCCTGAAAGCAGTGATAAACCACCAATCAACTTACCTTCTTCACCTTTGGCTTCTGCCAGAAAGTCTCCGTGCATATCATTTGAGTGCAAGATTGTAAATTTTTTCAAACGTTCTGTGCTAGTACCAGTCATATTTTTATTTCTTGTAGTTCTAATTGCTTTATTTGTTGCTGTGCCAACTTAATGTTCTTGAGGATATGAAGCTTTAATTGTTGCTTCTATGTTTGAAGTAGAAAATTTATCCACAATCCTATCATGGATATTTCAAAACTTTGTTAACATAAAATTTTAATTTATTAAGATTTTATGTTAATGTTATTTCCTCATTTTTAAAAAGAAGTGTAAATGCCAAATTCATAAACTTGTGAGTATAAAGTTATCCTTTAAAATACAGATACTTGCTGGATCGAGCAAGTTTTTTTAAAATAAGTTTACTTTTTCTGATTTTATAAAAGTATTGATGAAAACAATTCCAGCCAATTTTCTAAAGAAAATATTAAATTATTTTTATTTCATTACTATCTTTTTCAGCAAATAAGTATTGTGAATTTTGCCGTTAAGCCTTGAAAAACTTGCTGTAAAGGGTTTAGCAAACAGCACAGCATATACGGTACGATAATGGAAATAGGATAACATCATGTGACGAGCAATTTTGGCATGATACGAGAAGATAGCAAAGCCATCTCAAGTTGGGGTATGGGAACAGGTAAAATAAGATCTGCATTGAAATTTGGCGTTGCAGAATAGAGATATGAATTAGAGCGATCGCTATACAACGTGCCCGACTTGAAGAGTTTCATCAAGTAGCCTACAAGTATTTAGGTAGAGCCAAGGACGCAACTTTTGAATTGATAGATGCCATATTGCTGACTCGAAACATTTATCTCCTAGCAGACTTATTCTTACCACCAGTGTTTAGACGCAAGTAGTCAACCATTTATGAGGAATTACAAGATAGCAGACTACAGCGACAGAAATTGGCTATATATAAAACAGATACTAACCCAGAAGCGTCTCATTAATTTTGCTGGATAACTGAACGCACTACTCACTCTCGTTCCCTGGTTCTACCAGGGAACGAAGTTGGCAAGGCTCTGCCTCGCGCTCCACTGGAAGCGGAGTCTCCTGTAAGGCATTCTCAGGCGGAGCCTGGGAACGAGGTAGCAGCCTATCAAAATTAATGCGATGAACCACTAGCGAAGTTCAAGTTACTTCTTAAACCCTCGTGCTAATTCATTTGTGGTCAAAGATTGTACAAGACTTAAACTAACCGACTTACCAGATATTGCTTTGACATAAGCAGCATTAAGAAAAGTATTATATTGAGGCATTTCTGCAACATAAGTTGCAAAGAATGGCAAACTCAAAATGTTTAAATATCGGCGTGCAAGACTTGGATCTTCTCCAACAAGTTCTGAGGGTAATGCGAATTGATTTGCACTTCCTTGCCCTTCTCCAATTGCTGAAAAATGGCTGGTTTTTGAAATAACTGCTAAGTACTTTTGTGAGTTGTCAATCCAAGAAAAAGGTAATATTTGTTCGTATAAAGCTGGAGCGATGGTATCATCACTACTAGCAGCAATCAAAACGGGAGTTTGAATTTGGCTTAACCCTGTTTCTCCAAAAATACTGCTGGTAATTGGATTGACTGCCATTACGGCTTTGACTCTTTTGTCTCGAAAATCATAAACTTTGCGTTCGCTACCTCGCGCTTCCAGTGCATTACACTGAAGGAGTAGGGATAAATTCCAAGTATCTTTAATGGCATTTTCTCGACAATCTTTTGCAAGTTGCTCGAAGTTAATCTTTGCACCTGCAAGGGCTAAAGCCGTGTAGCCGCCAAAAGAGTGACCAAAAACTCCTACTTGTTGCAGATTGAGCCGACCTTTATAACGAGAGTCAAATTTATTCCGGTCTTCGAGTTGATCTAATACATACTTAATATCTAGAGGTCGGTTCTGAAATTCATCTGGTGGTGCTACCTCATTTGTTTTGCCATTAAGAAGCGATCGCAATTGCTTGGTATCGCTACCGGGATGATTTGGAACAACAACAGCAAAGCCATAAGAAGCAAGGTAAGTTGCTACATAGGCAAAGTTACTACTGTCAGAACCCAAACCGTGAGAAACAACAATAACAGGAACTCGACCTTGAGCGTTAGGAAGGTAAATATCGGTTAGCAAAAATCGGTTGCGGGTAGCGTCGAAAAATTTCAGGGTTTGTTTTTGCGCTCTGTATTGTCCTTTTCTTCTTAAATCTTGCTTGAGCGAAAGAAGGTTAAACGGTAATTTACTGGAAGTTGCTTCTATACTTGACTTTTCTTCAACTGCGGCTACAGCACGTTTGGTTTCATTGACAAGTTTTTCTAACTCCGATCCCATGCTCATAGTACGTGCTAAGTCAATATACATACTACGGCTGGGATATTTACGCAATATATTTAACAACGTTAAACCTTCTGGCTCCGCCGCCGCTAGAATCAGCGCCGAACGTAAAGCGTGTAAGCTTGGTTTTTGTTGGCGAGATTCCGTTTTAATGACTTCTCCCAAACGGTTCAGTAAAAATTCTCCTTGTGAAGTATAGAGAAATTGGGAAATCGCGACATGGCTCACTTTGATGGGAGTCAGTAACGCTCGCCGCAACTGCTGGATTTGCCCTTTTTTGAGATATTGCTTGTAAACATCCAAATCATCGTTAATGACACCTGTTTTGGCATAGTCTTCTAATGCCTGTATGGAAATGGAACGTTCAAAAGCTGAATACGATGCATAAATTCGCTCCGCAGCAAAGGCAGAATTGCTCAATCCAAATGTTGGCAGCAAAGCAGATAGAACTAGCGTTAAGGAATTCTTTCTCAGGGCGCTAGTCCAATGACCAAATAAGTTGTTCATCGATTTAATTGTGCAAGGAGGTGATGTTTAACGAGGCGGTGTTATCTGGTAGCTAAGTCACCCTGGAAGTGCTGGTGAGTTTGATGTGCCTCAAAATAACAAACTTAACAGGAATGAGTTACTAATGACTAGTATCTACAGGGGGTAATCTTTGTTTACTGTGACCGATAACCAGTCACAGACATAAGTATAATTACTTGATTTGAGTTAAAAAGTAGGTGAGCGATCGCTATCCATGCCTTTTAACAAATAAAAAATAACATACTTTTTTGATAAGCGATCGCCATTTACCGAGCAACAATTGTTGATAAATGCTTACGTTTTCGTAGATTTCCCTAGAGCAATTGTAACTGAACCTAACACAACTAAAACCGCTCCTATGATTCCCACTAGGGTCAAAGATTCTGGTGCTATCAATTTTGGTGATAGAACTGATACAAACCAAACAGCAATTAATGTTACAACGGGAGCTAAAGCTAAAACGGCACTGACACGTGAGGCTTCCCAATGTTCTAAAGATTCAGCAAAAGCACCGTAGGCTATTAGAGTATTGAAGGCACAAAAAAGGAGAATGGCAAAATGCCAAAAACCCAGTGTAAAAATTGTTTTTGGATTGGCAAATGGAGTGAAACACAAAGTACATCCTCCGTAAATCACAAGCATGATACTGGGAGAGGATAAAGATTGTAGCAATTGTTTTTGTGCTAGGGCATAAATTGACCAAGTTATGGCTCCTACAACAACGAAACCGCTACCTACAAGGTATTTTCCCTGAGATGTAATTAAGTTATTCAATTGTTCGTGAAAAAATAAGACTAGCCCTACAGTTAGAAGACTGATACCAATCCACTGAAGTAATGTATACCTTTCTTTAAAAAGAATTAAACCTCCAATACCCATAAGTAAAGGTGCTAGCTGAATAATCACTTCAGCATTAGCTGGTGAAGTAAGTGCTAACCCCTGCATGAAGAAAAGGTAATTTCCAGCTAGGAAAAAAATTGCGATCGCTAATAGTATCCAAGAAGTGGAACGCAAATGAGACAGATTGGGTAACTTCCACCGTCCTCCCAAATAAATAGCTAACACCACAAAAGATACTAAAAAGCGAAACCAAATGACAGTATAAACATCAAGAACTTGTAGAGCGATCGCTAAGGCAATAGGTAAAATTCCCCACAAGAGAACGGTCAGCAGTGATAATGCTAGTCCTAAACGCCAGCGACCAGTGGTAGTATGCATTGTGGTTAGTTGTTAGTTGTTAGAAGAAATCAGACATACTTGGGGATGCACCAGCAAAAATTTGAGTTGCTGTTAATAAGGCTGTTTCTGTTGCATCTAGATATCCTGCTAGCTGCAATTGGTAGGGTGCGTACAAGCCCGTGTACAGGGGTGCTAATCCTCTAATATCTAGCTTCATCTCTCCTTTTCCACCGCTTCTGACTTCACCGCGTCCGTTGGCAACAGACAGGATAAATTTACCATTGTTTTCTGGAAGCAGGTTATCTTTAATCTCTAGGTGCAGTTCTGCTTGAGTTGTACTGAAATAACCGCGTTTCTCTAGCGCTTTTGCAACATCTACTATCCGTAACATCCAACGCGAGGTAGCTTTTTGCCGAGCTGTTTGTTCTGGTAACAATAACGTGAGGGAGTCAATTGCAGACCCTTTCCAGCATACAGACTGAATTTGAGAGCGATGATTGGCAAGAAAACTCCAAACAGTTTGTCCTGCTACAGGTGTAAGAACGACCCAATCTCTGATTCTGATAAAAGAGCTATCCCGATCTTGGTGCTGGCTGAAGATGATGTAACCTTGTGGTTGCTCTACCGTACCAATGAGATAGGCGTAAACAGTTTCGTTATTGTCAGGTTTAATAATTTGTTTCCATATGGCTTGATGTCTGTCGAGGTACCCGTTGTTGAATTGTGCTTTCTGTTGGTAAAGGTTATAAAATGCTTTTTCTTCTGGGGAAACTTCTAGGAGGGGAAGGGGCTGTTCTTTGATTTGAATACTCTGGGTCAGTATTTCCCAAGAACAAAAGAACCCTCCCTGTTCGTAACCTGCTTTGCGATAAAGACGCTGAGTTGCAGGATAAAGACATGAGATTGGGACTCCGTTCGTCTGGCATTCTTTTAGGGTATGCTCCAATAACGCGATCGCAGATCCATCTCCGCGATGTTCTGGCGCAATACCTACAGCAGCAAGTCCTACCATAGGGACGCGAGAATTACCCCACCACTGACTCATGGGGATTGTTGCAAGCCCACCTGCAATCTGGAGATCGCGACGAATGAGACGAAAGTTTTCTAAGCCGATGCAATTGAAGTAAAAATCAATGTCTTCCCGAAGGCTGATAAAACACTGTGCGATGATATTTTCTAGTTTTTGAGCGTCCTCTTGACCGACTTGGCTGTATTCAAATTTTGCTGTCATGAGTTGTCATACCTAGCAGGACTGGACTACAATGATACTACAAACAGAAATGAGAATAGCGCTTCACCCGATAGATTCATCCAAAAGGATGAGAGTGATGGTACAACAAGACTCCGTTTTTAGTGGGGTAAAACAGACCTAAACTAGGTTTGTTGGAGATTTCCGATTTGTAGCACGTGGTGTGGATTTAGAAGAATCTCCAAGTCTAATAGTAATAGCAGGCAAGATTATTTAACTTTTCCTCTAAAGCGGATATAGCCAAAAGAACTCGGAGGTGTACCGGGACCTGTTGCATTGGGTAAATTGCCCAAGTTAACGACGATCGCACCGTTTGTATTGGCACCCCCACACTCAATCTTAGGATACACGGTTTTGGGGTCTACTCCTGGTGGAAAGTATTGACCGACATCACCATCTTGAACATCTGTCAGAGAAACTGCCGAGTTATTTTGGTAAAGTAAAATACCGCGATCTGCGCCAGAAACACCACCAGGTGCTGAAGACACGCTGTTAAAAGCAGTGGGGATGAAGGTTGTATTATCGGGAACGCGATCGCACAGCAAAACGTTTGGAGCTGGGGAACTACCTGCTGAGAGGAAATATATAGTATATTCCAATTCATTATTGGGACTCACATTCCCACCATTGATACCACCGAGAAGGAAACTACTGGGGTTAGGCCATGCATTCGTATCGGCGGTAGGATACTGAGGGGGTTTGGGAGCGAGATTCGGTTCTATGTCATTGTCATCGTAAGGATTAGCCGCCTCATTAATATAACCTCCTAAGTTATCTCCTCCGTTGGAAGTGGTTGAACCATTAATAGCTGTAATTCTTTTAACCAATAATATATTTGGTTTGTTAGGAGTAGAAACAACAGTCAATAGGGTTGGATCGTCATCACCTGTTTTAGTAGGGTCATTACCTGTTTCGACACCATCGTCTGATTTTTGCAGAAATGAATTGCCAATTGTGGGTGTACTCGATGTACCTCCTGCAGAGTTCGCATCAGTGAAGACAGTTCCAGTTGTTGCGGTACTATCAGGGGTATTAAAATTAGCACTTGCTTGGTTGCTGATGGGAGTTCCGTTGTTATGGTTGTTAATTGTAGCCGTCACGGTGATGGTAATAGTATCCCCAACACGCAGAGTCCCGGAATTTGTTAAAGCACCAGAGCCATTGTAAGCAGAGTTCAGAGTAATATTGTTACCAGATGTTTTGGATGTGATTTCTGCACTTACAAAAGTTAACTGCGCTGGTAATGAGTCACTAATGACAAAATTCGTCGCGTTGCTCTTACCCGGATCGAGATTAGAATAAGTAATAGTATATTGGATGCGATCGCCCACCGTAACAGTTCCACTTGCATCCGTGTCAGTTAAAAAGCGTACAGATTTTGTACCCTGTACGTTTGCCTGATTTGTATCTGTAATAATTATATCCGCAAGCACGGCTTCGCCGGGGTAGTAAGTCCAAGTATCTATTCCTTTAAAGTCTCCGTAATTCCCACTAAACTCGTGTTGTCCTGAGGTGCTATCAATCCCAACAGCAGCATTTCGGGGATTGGTTGGGTTTCCAGGACTGCTCAAGTCAATGGCAGTTCCATTTTTAGTTTTATAGTCGTCATCATTATAATAAACCGTAAATTTATTAATTCCAGGCGGAAACGGACCGGGAGCATTCGTCATTTCAATGACAAATCCGCTAGGGTTGTTTTCAGCATCTAACATGGGGAAGTGGTACTCTCCCGCACGCAGCCTAATTCTGGCATGATAGGGAGCATTTTGAGGAAGGGGAAGCAAGTTGTTCCCTTGTGCATCCTTACCATCCCAGGGGACAACATTTCTACCGGAAAGAGATACGTTCTGTAAAACCCTATCTACACTGGGGTCATAAATATTGTCATTATTCGTATCAATAATAATATCGTAACTCCCCGAAATACTCGAATCAAAGCTAAAGTGACCTCCCGCCCCAACAAAAGTTTGATTTCCACTCGCTCCATTCTTACCAGTAAATTTAAAGTTAGCTGGTTTTGGAGGGATTAATGGTGAAATAGGAATACCAAGCGCTCCAAGAGCGAGCGTGTCAGGTTTATTGATAAAGACTAAATGAGTAATATCAGTTGGGGTATCAGGTACATCCGGGCGCTGTACTTGTACGTTTCCTAAAAAGGGGTCTAGAGTGTTGTTGTTTTGAGCGGCGCGTGCAGAACGATAAAGCGTACTGCTATCCGTGCGGTCAATATACCCACGACTGTTTGCAAAGAAAATAAAGCCAAACGGATCTACCCCATTCATTGCAGTTCGGTAGAGGTAGCCATCTTTTGTTTGAATGAAGAAGTCAGAGTTGAGAGACAAACCAGTTGTCCCAAGGTTAAAAGCAAGGTAATTGGTAAAAACTCGCCCTAGTTGCGCGTTTCCTGAAGAATCTCTCACTGTGATATCCCAAGCAGCGACAGATGATACTTGAGTTGCATCTGTGGGAAAATTCGCGTTTGTTGCTTTGGACGGAGGATTTTTTTGACTGTCTCCCAACCCTGGTGCATGAAACTCGACTTCATACACTCCTGTTTCCGTAGCTTTAAAGCTACATGGAGTATAACCTCCCGTGTTTGGTAACGGTCCTGCTTGCTCTTTTGCTAACGTATCTATAAAGCCAAAACCCGTACTGAGTACATCACAAGATCCGTTTTGTCCTCCCGAAGGGCTGCGATAGACAATATCTTGACCGTTAAACGATGGATCGCTTTCATACACGCTAGAACCCAGGTTAACAGTCTCCCCAGCTCGAACGTAAACTTTCAGCAAGGTGATACGCTTAATATTTGCAGTTGATAAATTTGGGGACCATTCCAAATAAGGTCTGTGTCCGCCTCCGGAGATTAAGTCTTTGGAACCTTCGGCTTGGGCTGGTTGTATCCCAGAGCACAAGGCATACAATAATGAAAATGAAAATAAAAGCGATAATTTCTTCATATTTTTCTCCCCACCATTTCCGCCTTTGCTTTCTTCAGCTTGTCCGCAACGGTTTGCATTGTTCCCGCTTTCGCTTGCTTCAGCTTGTTAACAACTGTTTGCACCGTAGATTCTTTGTCTTGGGGAGGTGGAACTTTTTGCAAGCCAAATCCATCAAAGAGTTCGTTTAACTTCAGAGTTAAACCCAAATAAGGACCTCCTGCACTTCGAGTTCCAGAAAAATCGCGGTCATCAATATTACCAAATACGTAACCTGCAGACAACCGCAGGTTGGGGGTCAGGTAATAGCCTGTTTCTATCACAAAGCCCGTTTCCGTGTAACCGTTTTGATGAATCCAACGAGTCTCTCCTACCAAGTCCATACTATAGCCCAAACGGTAAGTAGCCCGCACCTGCGCTAGATTTGTTGTAGTCGTTCCAATCAAATCCTGCGCTAAGTAAGAAGTACTGTTGCGAAGAGCATACTTTCCGTAAAATTCCCATCTCCAGTTGGGTGCATAGATAGCTTCTGCTGCAAAGGTATGGTCTTCCGCTCCCGTACCGCTTCCTAAAAGAATGGAGTCGGGAATTGTTGATGGATTTTTACGATATTCGTAACGCAACAAAGCATTAAACTTGTCATTGTTGGGGTCGCGATAAGCTAAACCAAGTCTTAGATTGGCTGTATCTCCCAACCCTACCAATTTTTGGTTGGCAGAATTTGCTTGTTGATAGCGCAGGAGTGCTGTCAGGGCGGGGGAAAGCTTACCTGCAGCAGCGGCGGAAATGACGGTGTTGGAACCGCTAGAGGAGGTGCGGTGTTCGTACCGGGCGCTTGCTTGGAATTTGGGATTGTCAGTATATTCCAAACCGACACTGTAGCTATCGCCGCTTAACAGCCCCAATGCAGATGCACTTTGACCGACTGCGAAGGGTTGAGCGTACTGCACTCCCGCTCCGTTACGACCAAAGAAATCACCAAAAACGTGTTCGTAAGCAAGGTTCAACCGCAATCCTGGGGAAATTGTCCAGAGATGGTTTAATCCGATCGCACCTTGCATGGTCACTTCATTAGCGCCACCTAAAATGGAGTAACGTCCTGTTAGAGTAGTATCTTTCCCCAGTTTGTGTTCGCCATTAATACTCAAGTTTGTAATGGAGTTATCTTCAAACTGACCGCGAGTGTAAAACTGTTGGGTTAAACTGACATTCACTCCCGGAGTGACAGCCCAATTTAATCCCAAGATAGTCCGGTCTGGATAAACAGTATCCGTGTCTGAGGATAAAGTCAGTTCGTTCTGGGCTAAGAAGGTGAGGTTTTTTGCTAGGGGTAAAGTCAGACGCGATCGCAACTGGTCGGATTTGGTATTCTGATTGTCAGCAGCCATGCGGTCTTTGCGATCGCGATGCAACCAATCCATATCAACAGTTGCTTTACCTATCCTTTGCTGAATCCCCGCAGAAATGGTTGTGAGGGAGTTATCTACTTTACTCCCCGGAATGGCGTCAGTTCTTGGGGAGAAAAGTTCCTCGAAAGTATCTAGAGGTTGAGGAGCAATCCCAAAGTTATCTTCATGGTCGTACTGTACCCGCAAATTGGTACTTTGAGAAACCTGGCTTGTCAGTTGTGCGCCATACCGAGTTTGACCGGGAACAAAGCTGGTGGTTGCGTTGTTGGCAAATCCCGCATCAGCAAAACGATAATAAGCACGTCCAAACAGACCCCTGGTAATTTGTCCTTGAGCTTCCACCCGTGCTGCAGAACCGCTGACTTCGCTTGCAATATCTGTATCGTTGCTAGAACGAGCGTATTCTGCAATCAATTTGCCTTTACTACCCAGGGAAATTTGTGCATCTGCGCCGTAAAGTTCAAAATTTCGACTTCCCTGATTTTCCCGGATATAGCTTGTTCCTACCCAACTTTCCCGATTGATTTCGCGAGACAAGTTATATTGCAAGCGACCTGCATAGATGTTGCTTTTGCTGTTTTGGCTGTCATATTGATAGGTAGCAACAATCCGGCGGACAAGAACTTGTCCGGTGTTGTCTACATCTGTACGCAGGACGGGTTGGCGGAATAATAATGTCCCTCGATCGTAATCAATTTCGTAGTCGGGACCTCTGGAAAGCTGTTTGCGTTCCAATACAGTACCGGGACGGTTAAGTTCTTCCAACTCAATAAAGACGTTTTCGCTACCTGGAACGAGCAATCTTCTAGACAAGAAGTAATAACCGCTAGTTCCGTCAGGCGGTAGGGTATCCCGTTGGAATCCTTCAACGTTATTTCCGTAAAAACCCGTAACTTGAAGATTACCTATGTTGTAATTTGCTTTAAAACCGTGAAGCTGACGTGTTGTCGCCGTAAATTGCTGGGAAGAACGCGCAAATTCCTCTGTGTTGTAGTCACCCCACATGGCATAGTCGGGGCTGGCTTTGGGGATGCGTGGCGATCGCTCCAACCGCACGTAAACGCTATCAATCGAAGGCGTCAAGACCTCAACTTGAGAACTATCACCGTAAACTGGATAGGCTTGCTCGCTAAATTGATAGGAGCGAAACAGACGGTTGTCGCAGTTACAATCTTCATTGAGAGCGCGATCGCTATTATAAGCACCAGTAAACAACCATTCCCCGATTGCTCCAGTTGCAAACACCGCAGAACGGACGTTTAATTGAGTGCTGTTGTCTTTACCGGGAGGTAGAAAGTCGCGGAACCTACCGTAATAATCCGTACCCCTTGCACCCAAGCGTACATCCACAACCCCAGTGGCAATACTCGGACGCAGCGCAGTCTCAAATTGCAACTGGGTATATGCTTCTAACTCCCCAGCTTTCGCAACAATTTGTACTGTCTGCGCCTTCAATCCCGATTTTAGCTTTGCTGTAAATTCCCCTCCTCGTGCTTGTACCTGAAATCCCGGTTGGTCGGGCTTACTGTCAGCACCGATAAACTCACCAACTGTTGATACTAGAGTAACAACAGCATCGCGGTTTGAGAGATTCCCATTGGCATCTAGCAATCGACCCCGGATGGTAGCCGTGGAACGTCCATCCGCAGGAATCCGCGATTCTACTGTATCTAATTTTATCTGAGTTGGCGCTCCCTTAACTTGTACTTCTATTGTTGCTGTGGAGTCTTGAGCACCAAGAGCAGTTGCGGTGATGGTATTTCGCCCTTCTTTTAAAGAAATACCGTACCATGTTTGTGTCACCAAATTAGTCGTTGGATCGGTTTCTGTACGACCTACCAAAGAAGGGTCTACTATCTCACCATTCACGCGCAGTTCCACCGTCGCATCTACAGAAAACTGCAAAACAATTGTTGTCGCCGGGACATCTATGACCGCATCGGGAGTGGGCGTGAGGATTTTGATTGAGGATAAGGGGGAGGAGGGGAGGGGGAGAGGGGGAGAGGGGGGGAGGGGAGGAGGAGGAGAAGTTTGTGCTTTAACAATAACAGGACAGAAAACAAGACTTGCTCCTGCTACAACACCCATTAATTTTAAATTGAGAACATTTACATAACGCAGTCTTTTCATTTTTTGACCTCCTCATGGAAGGCTGGAGTGACTGCGAAATTCATTCGTACCATTCCACCTGGTTCTAAACGCACCAGGCGAGATTGGCTGTTACGTTCGCGGAAGTAAAGATTGGGGGCTAAGGTGTAACCAGAAAGGCTGCTGAGGTCTAGGACTCCAGTATGATTTCCCGGTAGGACATTCGCAACAGAAAATAAACCATTAATATCCGTAGTTATACGGTTGCCATCTTCTAGGAAAATAACCGCATTGGGAATTCCTGGTTCTCCTGTTTGCTGTTCGCCATCAAAGTTTTTATCGACAAAGACTCGACCTATAATAGTGCCGCAGTCAGACACGATTCCAGGTCTTACTTTTAATTGATGGGTTGCAGGACCGTCTTTAACCGCAAAATTGTTATCAACTCGTTGGGCGTTTACGATGGCTGAATTTCGACCCGAACCGCGTACAGAATCGGGTGAGAGTTGAGCCGCATAGGCAATATTGAGCACTTTACCTGGAGGGATGGAAACTGAAGTTCGCAAGATAACCGTTGCGCCTTGTCCTTCTACTGTCACCGTCACTGCTTGACCGTCAAACTCACCTCGCACCGACTTGGAAACAAAGGCAAATCCCAGGGGCAAGGTATCGGTAAGCACCAAGTTATTGAGGGCAGCATCGCTCTTGTTCTTGACAGACAAGCGATAAATGACTGTATCTCCGGGTTCTGCTGTTGCGCGATCGCCTGTTTTAATAATTTGTACTTGTTGTGTTTGACACATTCCTACATCAAACTCAAAAGCAAATAAATTGAGCCCTACAAGTTCGGCGTTAGGAACCAAAACCACAGTTCCTTGATAACTGGTTTCTCCCGTGATACTGATAGGTTGACCGTCTAAGGAAGTTGCAAGATAGCGAACAACGTTATTTTGGGTACTATCAGCACTCTCAAGAATGGAAATTTTGATGCGCCGTTGGGAATAGATAGAATTTTGTGGGGGATTGACGACTAAAATATAGCTTTTCCCCGGAGTGACTTGACCCTTGCTGGGATCTAATAAAAAGTTATATTGTCCTTCGGAAGAATTCGTAAGTATAAAGGGATTGCTGTTGGTGGTATTTGGTTGTACCCCTCTGGCAATTCCATTGTTGGGAAGATCGGGTAATTCTGTGGGAGTCAGAGAAACTAATCTTCCCAATTCTGTTCCTGTTGGATCGTTGGGATTTGTTTCGTACAAACCAACGGAAAAACCGTTGTAATCAGAAAGTGGCTGTCCGCTACAGCCTAAAATTCGCCCTTGGGGGTCAATTAATTGAGTTGGTTTAATATCAATTTGGCTGGAAATACCTTGAAATTGAAAGTTAGTATTAGAATCTGTATAAGTATATGTAGCTTGGTTAATAAGGTTTGGACCTGAGATTTGGTTCCTTGCTTGGGCAAGTGCAGATATAGGAGTACAGAATAAGTAGGCGATTGGAACTGCGATCGAGAACCATCCCAACCAGTGTTTCTGAGAATTTATATAGTGTTGCAAACTGTCATTAGTTGTAGAGATACGCCGGGACGCATCCGTACATTTCTCGTCGCTCATTGGTTTTCATCCAAAATCCAAAATTATCTCAACGAACTTTGACTTGATAAATTCCCTTTACACTTCCCTTGGTGGGAATGGATGACCCAAATTTCCAGCGAATGTGGGTATACATTGTAACGGGTGCGGGTTTTGTTTCGGTTTTGCCATCAGCAAGCGTAACTTTGACGCTTGGCTTTTCTACAAAACTGCGTCCCCCGTCAATGCTGTAAGTAATTTTTGTCTCATTATTAGCAGTGCTAGTAGCAGAATTCAGTACATACACGGTTCCCAAGGGAATAGGTTGATTGATGATAAGATTTTTGACATTGTTGTTACTGTTGTTATCAGCCGTCACCGTATAGCGCAAGATATTTCCTGGTTCTACCAAAGCCTTCCCTTGTAAAGGTTCCCAACTTAAAGTTTGCTTACCCTGTACTTGCTGAACAACTCTCTTTTCTGCATCCAAGCGCAACTGCACTTGTCCCTTTGTTTGCGTGTTTTGGGCTGTGGCTGTTTCCAACCCATAATTGGTTTGATATAGAACAGGAAAAGTCGCTACAAATGCGATCGCTCCTACAGTTGCTAGTACAAAACGCTTCATCTTAGAATCTCCTTTGTTTTAGTGCTTGTTCCGAGGCTCTGCCTGGGAATACTAGTGCAGGGGCTGCGCCTCAAGTTATGTTGGTACGAGAGGTAGAGCCTTGGAACATTCACCCTATCTCCCCTACTCCCCACTCCCTAATTCACCTTGCGTTGGAAAGTAAACGTTCTTTCCTGTCCCGGTGTAACCGTGTCAGTAACGGTATCTACGTATTTGGTTACGTCATTATTAACAGTCGTCCCAGTCTGGTCACCTGTAGAGGTAGTTGCTGGTTTACCGCTAAAAAAGGTGATGGTTGCAGCACCAGAATCTTTTGCAGAGCCAACAATATGACTCGTATCTATAACGCTGTTGTTATCGTTGTCTAATGCCCAATTGTTACCTTTCGTGCCATCCCAAGTGGTACCATCTTCAGTAATCACCACTTTGCCAGCATTTAAGACGATGTTGCCAGTACCGGATTGAGGTTCAGAAATGTTTTTGTAACTAATTTGGTACTCAATAATGTTTCCTGGAGCAGGGGTTCTAGGTACATCGGGTACTTGATCGTTTACACCTGGTGTGGAATCAAAGTTATCCTGACCCGTTCCTACTGCGGGACCCGTTCCTTGCAATACGCGAGACAGTTTCACCATTTTCAAGAAGCCTGTGTAGACGCGATCGATGGTGATATTCCTAGGTTCAGTTCCTTGGAATCCCGGTGTCGCATCATCAATATACGCTGTTATGGGAACTGGAAAGCCACGGTTAATATCTGTAGAAAGTGGAGTCCCAGAAGGCAAATTCACTTCCACGCCGTAATTAGCTGTTGCATTAGCTGTCACTCCATCAACTCGAATGGGATTTGTTGCACTAATGTTTTGGTTGTTAACCTGTCCTTGCCCCGACTGGAACACAAAATTTGTACCATCGTATCTATAAGTTGCCGACAAACTACCGTAACTGATGGTAACGAGTGTATTTACAGGTAAGTCTCCTGGAGTCGTAGGAGGTGTTGGAATCAGAGAGACGTTACTGCTACCCGCACCAGTGTTTTTAAAAGTGTTGGTAAAACTGACACCATCTGGATCGATTAATGTTCCGGGAACTGTACTCGCAGGGACTAGTGAAGATTTGTTGGTGAAGTCTTTATTGTTATCATTTTCAGCAACAGCATCCGGTGCATCCTTAGGTCCGTTTAAGACAGAAATACCTCCTGCAGCAGTTAAGGTGACAATATTTGCCTCACCACCGGGACCTGTACCGCTGTTATTGTTGTTGAGATCTGTGCCAATCCCATTATTGCCTTCCAACTCATCAGGAATCTTGTTGTTATTGGAGTCTGTTGGATTAATATAACCATCATCCACACTGTCTGGAAGAAGGGTATCGGGGATTTTATCGTTATTGGTATCAGTACCGATAGGGGGATTGGAACCATCAAAATTGCTGGGGCTTTGATCTCCAGATTCATCGTATACGGGGGCTCCACTGGGACTTTTACCGAATAACTGGGCAATATTTGCAATGGAAATGGATTCAGGCGTACCAACAACTTCAACAGTAATTTGAAAGCCTGAAACTGTAGTACCTGGGGCAATACTTTCAGTTCTTACAAAACCAACTCGTTTTACTGTCGCCAAATCTGAAGGTGCAGTCGTTGTCCAAGTTGCTTGATTGGCATCGAAAGAAGAGACATCATTGGTTGTATAAACGGGTTGCCAACCAGATGGGGCTTTGACACTGACTAATTTGGTTCCTGCAGGAATGGCATCAGATACCAAAATGTAGGAACCGACTAGACCGGGAATAGTTGTGCCATTTAGAGGCGCAGGGCTGATACCGTTACCTGTAGGATCGTTGTTTTCAACTCGCAAGCTTAAGTCGTAGCTGAGATTATCCCCCCCCGGACCATCCACCCCAGCACTTGTTTGACTGCTGCGGGTTTTGAGAACTGTTGCAAGAGTGTAATTTTTTAGGTTTGAATCAACTGTGACTTGTTGTGTGGCGCTGGCTTCACGCGTACCATTTATGGGTGTACCGCTAACTTCACCCGTGACTGAGCCATCAGGATTATCTACAGTATAAAGGTCACCGCCATTTTCACTCCGTGGCTGGTTTTGAGCATCGCTGGGCGTATCGCCTAATTTGACAGATATAGTGCTTCCGCTTGTTGCACCATCAGCAACTTTAACAGGAACCCGCACTAAAACAGAACCACCTGGTGGAATCGAGTTAGTTGAGGTTCCGCCAGGAGCAACGGGTTGCCATGTTTGACCGCCATCGTAGCTAATTTCTACTGACCCATCAAGTTGTCCGGGACCCGTGACTGTGGGTTGGTCGGGAATGCGGAACTTTGTAGGGTCGTTACCAACGTTAGTGACGTTGTAGGTGTAATAAACGGTGTCACCAATACCAATTTTTCCATCTGTATTTTGGTCGGTTTTAAATGAAGTACCAGAACCAGTTACGGTAATACCAGCAACTTCAGCAACGGTAACGACAACTGTGTTAGAAGTCGTGTTAATTGTTGTTCCAGGATTATTGGGGTCTTCATAGGTAGCGGTTGCTGTATTGCTAATCGATTGACCCGCAGTTGTACCCTCAGCTTTGACTGGGCTGACATATTGAAAAAAACTGTGAGCTAATAATCCCGTAGCAATTAAATAAAGGTAGAGCTTGGTTTTCCCTAATAAGAGTTTATAGGTTGGTGGCATGATGAACCCTAAAAATTAAAAGTTAGATTAAAACTAGTATTTGAAGGTAGACTTGAATTTAGTAAGTGAAAAATGACGAAGTAATTCAACTCAAAATTTGATTTTTTGAGGGCTTTGTCTGGGTAGAAACTTTTAATAGATTGCACCAAATGACCAAAGAAAGTATGAAGGATAAAGAATGAAGAATAAAAGATAGCTTTTTATTCTTCACACTTCATCCCTCATGAAATTGTTGCTCATTGACTCTGGAGATTCTCATCAAGAGAAATTGAGCTTACAAGAATGTAACTTTTTATCCTGTGTTTAGCTTCAGTGAAAGTATGGACTTATTGTAAAAATTATGGATAACAAGCCGTGGAAAATCATATATCTTAACCCGTATTTTCCACAAAAGTCTCACAATTGCATAACAGCGAGATTTTCAGTACTCCCTAAGATTGCATTTACGAGCGCTTTGATAAAAATAATGGTTCTTCAGTACTTGTTAATTTAGCATAACGAGTACTGAAGAACCAAAATAATTATACTTTTGTCTTATATATCAATCCTATTTGATCTCTAAACAAAAGAGACAAAGCAGACAAGGAAGAGGTGTTTGTAAATCATTTAGGAATTTTGTAGAAATTGACTGCTTGAAACGTCTATTACATGGTTTTTCACTCCTATGTCTATTACCGAACAGCAACTGGCGAGCGGTAACATTGTAAGAGAGTCTGTATAGTTTTGTATTGCACATTACAGATAGCCGCTGATTTGGGCATAGTAAGAATATTTATGTTGCAGCAAAAAGATAATGACAGCTACTTTATCTAGGTATCAGCGGATTCAAAAAATTGTTGCATCCCTGCGGACTTTCTCTCGCATGGATGAAGCCGAAATGAAAACTGTTAATCTTCATGGGGGATCGAGAGTACCTTAATGATGTTGCAATATCGCCTGAAAGCAAAGCCAAATCATCCCGGTATAGAGGTCATTAAACATTACGGTGATTTGCCGTTCGTGGAATGCTATGCGAGGCTATTGAATCAAGTATTTATGAACGTGTTAAGCAATGCGATCGATTCTTTGGAATCCATCGGCACAACCAATTCTATAGAACAGTCATTACCAAACAATCAAGGGTTTCTGACAAACCCAATTATTACCATTGTCACCGAACAAGTCGATCGCGATTGCGTTGAAATCCGGATTGTAGATAATTGTAGATAATGGTCCCGGTATGCCAGAGTCGGTTCGCCAACGCTTGTTCGATCTCTTCTTCACGACAAAACCTGTAGGCAAAGGAACGGGTATGGGCTTATCAATTAGCTATCAAATTGCCACCGAAATACACGGGGGGTCGCTTTTGTGCAGGTCAGAACTCGGACAGGGAGCGGAATTTATCATCCGCGTGCCAATTCGGCAACAATTAACTGACTGGTAGCGATGGGTGACCCATTCCGTACAACCTTGAAAAACAATTGTGAAAATGCTTGGAATTAAACTCCCATGACTTTGCTGTAAATTTTTAAAACCCGACAAAAATTGTCGGGTATGTTTGACTGGTATTTTTGCTCGTGTTACTATCAAAACCACAGTTGACGGACATTCAGGGAAGGCTGACTTATGACACAGGCGACAACCACTCATACCCAAACAAACACAGGCACTTTTAAATCCTTGAAATGTAAGGAGTGTAGTGCGGAGTACGAACTCCAAGCCCTTCACGTGTGTGAGTTCTGTTTCGGTCCATTGGAAGTCACCTATGATTACAGCTCCCTTCGGTCTAAGGTCACCCGTGAAACAATTCAAGCCGGTCCCAACTCTATTTGGCGCTACCGTCACTTTTTGCCTGTCGCCAGCGAAAATCCAATTGATGTGGGAACTGGTATGACCCCACTGGTTCGTTCCCAACGCTTGGCACGTCGCCTCGGTCTGAACAAACTGTATATCAAAAATGATGCCGTCAATATGCCCACCCTCAGCTTTAAAGATAGGGTGGTGTCAGTTGCTCTCACCAGAGCACGGGAATTAGGTTTCTCCACAGTTTCTTGTGCTAGTACCGGGAACTTGGCTAATTCTACTGCAGCGATCGCAGCACACGCCGGTTTAGATTGCTGTGTATTCATTCCTGCTGACTTGGAAGCCGGAAAAATCTTGGGTAGCTTGATTTACAGCCCAACCCTCATGGCTGTTAAAGGAAATTACGACCAAGTCAACCGTCTCTGTTCTGAAGTAGCAAATACACATGGATGGGGATTTGTCAATATCAACTTGCGTCCCTACTACTCAGAAGGTTCTAAAACACTCGGCTTTGAAGTGGCAGAACAATTAGGTTGGGAGTTACCTGACCACATTGTCGCACCTTTGGCATCTGGTTCGCTATATACAAAAATTTACAAAGGTTTCCAAGAATTTGTAGAACTGGGTTTGGTGGAAGCCAAAAACGTTAAATTTAGTGGCGCACAAGCAGAAGGATGTTCGCCCATCGCTCAAGCGTATAAGGAAGGACGCGACTTCATCAAACCAGTCAAACCAAATACTATTGCCAAATCCATTGCGATCGGCAACCCAGCAGATGGTGTATATGCTATAGATATAGCGCACAAAACTGGTGGTAATATTGAGTCGGTGACAGATACCGAAATCATCGAAGGCATCAAGCTGCTTGCAGAGACAGAAGGTATCTTCACAGAAACAGCAGGAGGGACAACCGTTGCCGTGCTCAAAAAACTGGTAGAAGCAGGCAAGATTGATCCCGATGAAACCACCGTGGTATACATTACCGGAAATGGTTTGAAAACCCAAGAAGCCGTACAGGGCTATATTGGAGAACCCTTAACCATTGAGGCGAAGCTCGACAGCTTTGAAAGAGCTCTAGAGCGTTCTCGGACACTCGATCGCCTTGAATGGCAACAAGTCCTCGTCTAGTTATAAGTTAGTGGTTAGTTAGTGTTCGACTATCTAATAACCACTAACAACTAACAACTAACAACTAACAATTAACAATTAACCATGTCTGTCAAAGTTTTAGTTCCTACTGCCCTTCAGAAGTTCACAAATAACCAAGCTGCCTTAGACTGTAATGGCAGTACCGTTGCCGAACTGTTCGATTCTTTAGAAAAGAACTGTCCCGGTATTAAATCTCGGTTATGTGATGACAGCGGACAACCGCGCCGATTTTTAAATTTGTACGTTAACAGTGAAGATATTCGCTTTTTGGATGGTACAGCTACACCATTGAAAGATGGTGATGAAGTGAGTATTGTTCCTGCAGTGGCTGGTGGTTAATAGCTAATGGCTAATGGCTAATTGCTAATGGTGAGTCCAGCCCTGCAGGCGGGTTTCCTGCCGTAGGGGACTGGCGAACCCGGAGGGCTAATAGTCGCTGGCAAAAAATAAGATATCTATGTTGTATGGTGGGCGGTTTTGCCCGCCTGAGCCTTACCCACTGAAAAGGAAGGAAATACTCTCAAAGTCCCCCTTTTCAAGGGGGATTTAGGGGGATCGGTAAAACTTTGATACATCACCAAAAACTTTTCAGACATCCTCTAATAACAGTCATTATGAATTTTTAACTCCATCCTTGCATTTCAACAAGTTCCATACACAATTCATTGATTTGTTCTAAGTCAGTTCGTTCGGGTAAAACAGAAACTTCGTATACCGTTTCCATTTGAGCAACTAAATCATCTGCCATTTTCATAAGTTGTTCGTAGGAATATTCGCCCCTAAGAATCGCTTTTAAATCTTCCGCATCACCAGCAATTTTCCGGTCTACAATGACTTCTCCTGTTTGCAAAATTTCTAGTCCACTGCGTAACAGCCTGATACAGTGCATTCCGTGTTTGAGGTCATAACCTGATTTTCGTTCCATTTCTGCTCTAGCAGGATTTCGATTTTCTTGCCAAGAGAGGTACGCTTTCCATTCTCTTAAAGCCACTTGATAAGTTTGGCTTTTTTTCAGCAAGCGAATAAAATCTTTATGGCTGTTTGTTAATGTTTGCGTGTATTCTAAAGCTTCTTCAGCTAAGGGATACTGTTTGAGCACACCTTTAAAATCTATATCTGCTGTCAGCAGTTTATACAATTGTTCTGCTTCTTCTAGAAATTCAATCTTTCCTCTAATTAATTGATAAAGATACTCTAGAAAAGCGTGTAACTCATCTTTTGTGAGTGGTGCTTCATCTTCTATTCCATAATCACAAGGTAATGGTTTCTTTTGTGGTGGGTTAAGCAGCCACTTGCGATGAGTTTCCATCTTTTTAAGTTGGGCAAAGGCATAACCAGAATAAGTGTGTTTGACTTTCTTCGTTAAAAAGATTTTTCTATGATTGAGTAACTCTTGCCCGACAGTTGTTAAAACAGGGTATTTTCCCAACCATAATAATTCCAAGATATTGGGATTTGCTCCTGCTAGTAGCTGTAGCATTTTCCTAAGTTCATATATAACCGTGTCTTTATTTCCATCTAAAAATGGAAAGATACCCGGTTCGTCCCATCCACTCTCTTTTTGTTCAATGATGTCAAATCCTAAATAGTAATTTTTGTTTGCTACAAATACACCACGATAGTCATAATCTGACTCAGGTCTACTTAACCCATATCCGTGACTACCTGCTAGACCAATTAAAACAGTTCTTTTTTCAACTTCTATTCTTTCCATATATCAATCTTAATATAGCAGTCCTAAATGATTTACAAACACCTCTCCCTTGTCTCCCTTGTTTAGATCTCAAATAGGATTGCTATATAAGATCTTTTCCAAGAATCGTCATAACTACAATTGTAGTATATAATAGTTACATAATTGAATTACCGTTGCAGGTTGTGAAAAACCTCGTTCTACCCCTTTTGATGCTGATAATTTTTGTTAAGAACGTCTTGAAGCTCGACGTTAAAGGGAATTTTCCCAAGCTAGTTGAAACGCTGTTCTGGATATCTGTTATCTATGCCTCTCTCTCACTGCTGAATGTGATTTTGTTTGAAAAAGCTGAGGCAAATACATGGCGAGCAAGGATGCCCAAACTGCCGATCGACCTTTCGCGGCTGTTGTTGGTACTGGTGGGGATCTCATTTGTGCTGGCGGCTGTCTGGGGTGCAGATTCGTCAACCAAGCTTGGGGCGTGAGATAAGTCAAATTATAGAAGCGCGAAGCAAAGCAGTCAGTATGGTTCAACGGGGAGAGTGAAAAATTTACTTGTATTTTCCCTAGCTTAACTTTTTAAGTACATACGTCATAACAGAGGTCACTGCTTGCTGCTTGCTTCAATTGTATGGATTTTGAGAAAATTTGTGCCTTGTGAATGTTTGGTAGGAATACCAGCCACAATCAGAATTTTATCCCCTGGTTCAACCCAACTGCGATCGCGCAAAATGTCCTCAACTTGTGCTGTCAATTCTTCAAAAGTCTCAACCTCGCGATTGAGTAACACGGGCTGCACTCCCCAGAAGAGGTTTAAACTCCGGTAAACTTTAGGGTGAGGTGTAAGCGCAATAATTGGCACTTTAGGACGTTCCCCTGCTGCTAACTGGGCTGTATAACCGCTACTTGTAAACGTAACGATGTAGCGTGGAGGTAGCACTTTGCAAATAGCATTGAGTCCCACGCTGAGTGCATGAGTGACATCCGTTTTTGCAGGTGGATTGTTAAGAAATTCTATTTCTGCTTCTGTTTCTGTTGCAATTTTCACAAGCATTTGTACGCCTTCGACAGAAACCTCATTGCCCTCTAATTCACTTGAAAGCATCACTGCATCAGTCCCATCTGTAATGGCGTTGGCAATATCACTGGTTTCCGCACGAGTTGAATAGTTATGGATTGTGCTTTCTGGTATTTGTATTGCACTAATAACCGGAATTCCTTGATGATTGCACAATCCGATAATGCGTTTTTGTAGCAGAGGAATTTTCTCCTGACACATCCCCATACCCAAATGGCTTGATTCTATCATCACTGCATCGCATTCGTTGAGTATCTCTTCTAGATTGGCGATCGCATCAAGGTTTTCAATTTTAGCAACAACAGATGTATCGGCTGAACCTTTTTGCTGTAGTAAATTCTTGAAAACCCGGACATCCTCAGCACTCTTTATAAAACCTAGAGCAATGTAATCAACTTCTTGAGATAAACCAAACTCTAAATCTTGGATATCTTTATGAGTTAGAGAAGGTAATTGGGAACTTTGCAGTTCTTGTAGTAACGTTATGGGAGTCTCTAATTCCTCTGCGATTGAGCGAATCCTAGCAATTGTTTGAGCAAGAGCATCATAACTGCCATGAGAGAAATTAAGACAAGCTACGTTCATTCCAGCTTTTATCTTGCCCGCAATTGTCTCTCGCGAACTAGCAGAACTAACGGTAGCGACAACTTTTGTTTGACGTGTTAATGGCTGCATAGAAATTGGTGAAACTTTGTAAAGAACTGTAATGAAGGAGCGATAAAATCAGTTCTACACGCAGGTTTTCATCAGTTTCAACACAACTCAAGTCATGCCGAAACCATTTTGACAAGTGTACTTGACACTAGGGTAGTTGCTACTTTATGGTGTAGAGTCGAGACCAAAGGCAATCGCTCTTTCCCAACAATGAGAGCGCAGCCTACGTATGGCGATTTCGGTTTTTTTGCCTCATCCGACACCGAATCACATCTTACGTTTTGGCTTTCAGAACATCCATGCCTCTCTTATAGGCTAGCATCTTAATTCCATGTTCATCTACCGTATTTAAAGCTTTAAAGACTTCCAAATAAAAAATATTTAATTACTCCCTTCCCGCTCGAAGATTTCTTAATTAAATGAACCGCAGAGGCGCAGAGGACACAGAGGAAAGAGGAGAAGAAGATCGGTAGTCTTATGGCGGAAAGGGAGTAATTTATTCTCACAAGTTGGGTAAGCGTAAAATCGAGGCAAAGTTTGCTAACTGTAAACCAAAGAGATACAAGTTATCAGTGAAAGCATCAAGTTGAGCTAAAAATGCGACAATAAGCCCATCTACGCAGGGACAAAGATGAAATTTCTTGGAATTGACTTAGGCTGGAAATCTCAACCTAGTGGCTTATGCTACCTAGAACTGACAGATGAAAAACTGCAAATCGTAGACTTAGATCGAAAAGAACTCATTACAGACATTCTCTCTTGGATTGACTCGTGCCTCAAAGCAGAAGAACCTGCCATCATCGCTGTAGACGCACCTACCTTGATCCCCAATACAACCGGAAGTCGGTTACCCGATAAACTAACTCACAAATACTTTGGCAAATACCATGCAGGTTGCTATCCAGCAAATCTTAGCTTACCTTTTGCGGAGCGAACAGTAAATTTTGGATTGGAACTAGAAGCCCGTGGTTTTGAACACGCCCCAACCATTGAACCACAAAAATTAGGGAGATACCAAATTGAAGTTTTTCCCCATCCAGCTATCGTGCATCTCTTTAACTTAGAACGCATCCTCAAATACAAAAAAGGACGCCTCAACGAACGTCGCGCAGAATTGATGAAACTTTATCATTACATCACCGATATCCTACCCGGACTCCATCCTCCTCTATGTCCTCTACGACTGTGCAGTTCATTTCTTCCAGAAATTCCCACTACAGGTGCAGCACTTAAAGAAACCGAAGACAAACTCGATAGCCTCATCTGTGCTTACGTAGCGGCTTACTGGTGGTACTGGGGAGAACAACGCAACCAAGTACTGGGCGATCGCACGACTGGTTACATTATCATCCCCAACAGAATCTTGGATTCTTAGATTTTGGATGAGTGATTTAAAATCCACTCATCCACGCATTCAAAACTCTCCTACTGCGCCCAAACAATTAACCGTGGCTCATAAGAACTAGAAAGGTATTTGTGCTTGGGTAACACGCGCAAAGATAAACCCTGCAAACCAGATGTCGTGTAAATCACATCAGCCGTGTAAATACTCAATCCATCCTTATCTTCCCCTTGGTAATCCATCACCACAGGTATACCATTGACAATCTCGCCATTAGCATCAATAGCTCCTTGGTAAAGTTCCAATTGCACATCTTGTTCTGTTAAAGTTGCCAAATCAACCTTAGCTTTAACGCTAACAGTCTGATTGACCTCAATCTCAGCACCAGAAGATATATTGATATCCTTGATTTTTATGTTGTACCAATGTGCAGTTAAATTTTCTTTCCAAGCAGCTAATTCCTTTGCAGGGGCATAGCCATCGGCAGTTAAAGTATGACAGCGATCGCTTGCTGGGAAGTAAGCCCGCAAAGCATATTCTCCTACCATTCGTGCCGTATTGAAAAACGGGCAGTTTAACCGAATGGCGTCCTTCATTTTATCAACCCAGCGACGGGGTAAGCCGTCCACATCCCGGTCATAGAACAAAGTTACAACTTCTTTTTCCAAGATATCGTAAAAAGCATTTGCCTCGATTTGGTCTTGGTAGTTGGGATCGTCATACATTTCCCCGTGTCCAATAGCCCAACCAGTGCGGACGTAATCAGCTTCATCCCACCAACCATCTAACACGCTTAAATTCGGCAACCCATTCATAGCTGCCTTCATACCGCTTGTACCGGAAGCTTCCCGTGGGCGGCGTGGATTATTTAACCATACATCACAACCAGCCACCATCAATCGGGCTATGTGAATGTCGTAGTTGGGAACAAATACAACTTGCTTTTCCAAGTTTTGCTCGTGGATAAAGCGATTGATTTCCCGGATCAGTTCTTTACCGGGAATATCTTTGGGATGTGCCTTACCCGCAAAAACAAACTGCACCTTGCGGTCTTTATTCCCCAATAAAATTCTCTTAACCCGCTCGATATCACGCATCCAAAGAGTAGCGCGTTTGTAGGTGGCAAAGCGGCGGGCAAAACCAATAGTGAGAACTTTGGGGTCAAGAACTTCTTGTGCTTGGGCAATTTCTAGAGGAGAAGCCCCGCGATCTCGTAAATGTTTTACCAAACGCTCCCGGACGTACATAATCATGTCCAAGCGACATCGTTCGTGATTGCGCCATAACTCCTCATCAGGGATCGCATCCATCCTTTCCCACAGAGGATGATCTGTTGGTGCGGATGACCAGCTTGGTCCCAAGTAGCGATCGTATAACTCTTGAGTAGATTTAGCAACACAACTACGGGCATGAACGCCGTTTGTGATTGCTGTGATGGGGACTTCCTCAACGGGTACGCCCTGCCATAAGCCCTTAAACATTTGTCGTGACACGACGCCGTGCAATTGTGCTACACCATTTGAAAATGTTGCCATTTTCAGCGCCAGCACCGCCATACTGAATGGCGCAGACAAATCGCCAGCGTTTTCCCGTCCTAGAGCTAAAAATTGGTCTTTATTTAGACCAAAAACGTCTGCGTAATATCCCAGGTAATGTAAAACCTTATCTGGGGGAAACAGGTCAATTCCTGCAGGTACTGGTGTGTGAGTGGTAAAAATATTACTAGAAGCCACGACTTGTCTGGCTTCGACATAGTTCAAACCTTGTTCTTGAATGAGTATGCGGATACGCTCTAAAGCTGAGAAAGCTGCATGACCTTCATTCATATGGTAAGCAGTCACATCATATCCAAGCGCTTTTAGCATTCGGACACCACCAATCCCCAACATCATCTCTTGGTGGATACGCATATCCAGATCCCCACCGTAAAGTTGATCTGTGATGTCGTGATCGTAAGGGTTGTTTGGTTCAATGTTGGTGTCTAGCATATACAAAGGAACTGTGCCGACTTGTACGCGCCAAACACGGGCATATACCGTTCGCCCTGGATAGTCCACCCCAATCCGCAGTTCAGAACCATCAGGATTGCGTTCGAGTTGCAACGGCATATTATAGAAGTCGTTGATGGGGTAGCGTTCTTGCTGCCAACCATCAGCATTGAGATATTGAGCAAAATAGCCTTGCTGGTAAAGCAAACCTACACCAACTAAGGGTAAACCCAAATCGCTAGCTGATTTGAGATGATCCCCAGCAAGAACTCCCAAACCTCCAGAGTAGATGGGCAAACAATCGACCAGCCCGAATTCAGCAGAAAAATACGCGTAGCATTCTTGGGGTTGGGAAGCAGACACTGGGGAATTGGGAGAATGGCTCTGTTCCTTATCTCTAGTCGCCAGTCCCTTATCCCGATTCTTACGATACCAGGTGCGTTCGTGAAAATAATCTTCCAACTGGCGGGCTGCTCGATCCATTTGCGCGAGGAAGCCTTCATCTTCCACAACTTCCATCAATCTTGCTTGGCTGATGGTACCGAGCATTAAAACAGGGTTGTGACGGCTCGATTCCCATAAATCGGGATCTAAACGACGAAATAAGTCTTTAGTGTCAACGTTCCAATCCCAATGGAGGTTATACGCTAACTTCCGTAGCGGCTCAAGTCGCTGCGGTAATGATGGAGATACGTTAAAAGTACGAATTGGCTGCATAGGTCAGCAAACCTCTAGCTTCAATTAAGGCTATTGTTGACTTTATTTCCTTAAAGCTGCCAACTTCTTAATACTCTATTTGTTATGTTTTCTTGACTTAAATAAGTTTTACAAAGTATTCTCATTTTTTCTATCAAACTAGTCATTAAGGGTCTTTGAACCTCAAGTGTCACTTGTTGCTACACCTTAATTATGAGAAAACTTAATGATTTTGATATATTCTTTCCGTAAATCAACTAAATATGAGTATTTATTTTACATAACTTTATAAATAGCTAAGCAAACGCTGCAAAGCATAGCAATCCTATTTGAGATGTAAACAAGGGGGTATAAGAGGCGGATTCAGTATGAATTGTCATTCTCTCGCTCCAGTGGCTCAGCCACCAGAGCGAGGTGATGCCCGTAAGGGCTGTGGGCTATTAGCACTAAATTCACCATCTGCGGGAACTCAGTTCTAAAGGGGGTATAAAACGCGGGTTTAGCACAAGTCGTCAGAAAACAAATGACTGCTTGGCAAGCTGTAGAGAAATAGGAGCAGTGAGGCGATCGCACGACGACTACTTTCTAGAATTTCGTTTTCTACTGTCTAAACACCCTCAGGTTGGCGATCTATAAGCCCTGACGTTACCTCATCTATAGTTTTGTTAAGGTACACAGCTCGCTCATCAACTGCCCTTATCCAATCAATCGGAAACCAGCGATGCTGACCATCCGGTGAGTTATTTTTAGTAAGCTTGATGTATTTGCCAGCTTCGACTTTATCTACCGTACCAATATGCGTATCAGACGCACCTGCTAAGCCACCAGGTCCTTCTGCATAAACAGGCTGATGTTCTTGAATTTTGGATATATCAGTAGCCATAAGCTCTCCATCAAAATGTCATTAAGGCGACACGCAAACGTTCGTGGCAAGAGAGTACTTAAACTCATTTGCGTCTCAACCACTACGCCTCATGATATGGTGTTTCTTCAAGCAGACTCCTCACTCTCGAGGTAGAAAGGGCATCAGAATCTGTGTAGATCTATATCCCCTCATGTCTACGATTCACACAGAAGAAAATTCACAGCAATAAATGTATGTATAAATCGCCAGTTTAACCACCAGTTATGAATAATAAACGGGAAGAACAAGAAAGTATTATCGAAAGAATCTTATTCGTTATTTTTCAAGCTGTCTTTCTAGTATGGCAATTCTACGGGGAAATTACGTATAGACACCGAAGACGTGCTTCAGTAAAAAAGTATCAGATTGTTCTGGATTGGGTAAAAGCTCGGAATAGACAACAAGATACAGCTTGCGAGCTAAAACTTCCCCATCATCTAGCTAGAATTACCCAACGAGGTACTGTATTTGCGCTTCATACTGCTGACGATCGCCATTGTATTCTCCTGAAAACTTGGATTTTTCCTGGTAGAGAAAACTTTTTGGGGACGTTTTATTGCGACCAACCCCTATCTCATGACGATTTTCTTCCTTATCGGGAATACGATATGGACTGTATTAGTATTGAGGGCGAATATATTTGTCTTGATTTAAACGGTGAAGAAGACTACGGTCCTAACTTTAAAAGATTGTACGTCACCCAACAGCATAACCAACAACTCTTTGAGGTTGAGTATACTTTAAATTAAAATGTATTAGCAGCAAAATATTCATCTCTGTGATAAATAGGAATCAAACCGCTCTCGCAATTGTTCAACCGTCAAATTTTGTGTCCAATACTCCACTAAAGCATGACCAAATGCCCAAGCATTGCGATCGGGAGAGGCAGAGTTTTCCAGCAGTAATGGCCAAATTGATAGAAGGTCAAACTTGTTTGAATTCCCCGTACTTAAGAGTGGAAAAAGCTCATAAGCCATTTGAAGTTTACCAATAACAATTGGTAACTGTTCTACAGGAATTTGTGCTGCTAGTAAATGTGCGAGAGTTGGCGAGCCTGTTGTCATTGTAGAAATAAATTGCAGAACTGGGCTTTTCAAAAATGCTGCCAGTCCCTGAGTTGTAGCCATCTGAAAAGTGTAGCGCTCAATGATTTTGGCAGCAGCTGTGGTGCGGGCTTCTCGATCGCGTAAAAAGCGAGCAAGACGGAGTTGTTTGGCTGGTGCGATCGCATTGATTAACCCTAATGATAATGCATCTATTCCCCACGGAGTGCGAGACGTTTTGCTATCAGCAGTTACGATGGGCAAAACTAGATTGCAGAAGTCTCCCAAAAGTTGAGCGCGGTATTCTGTGGCTTCTCGAATCGCTATTTCCTTTGGGCGATTTCCCCATTCCCAATCATATGGAGGTTCCCACTCTCGAATGGGACGCAGACGATCGACTTGCGTGACAACTGCAATTGCAGGTAAATCTGCTGTGTCGGCTTTTAAATCTCTCAGAAAATCCACATCCATTTGCAATGCAGGATCGAGAGCAGGAGTCACAAGTAGTATGAGGTCGGCATTCTTAATATAATTTAGGACAATTTCTCGTAAATCTTTTCGGTTGACTTGCTCGTAACCAGGGGTATCCAAAAGTGTAAGTGTTTCTCCTGTGTTGCTTTGCCAGTGGTAATTTTGAATCCGATCTGTACTTGGCAAAACATCAACTGCGGCTAAATCTGTTTGGAAGAGAGTGTTAATTAAGCTGCTTTTGCCAGACCCCGTTCTCCCTACAAGTAAAATATTAACGGGTTTTTGCTCCACTGCTTCTGGAGGCTCTGCGCGATCTAAAATATCTTGCAGAGTTTGAGTTTTGACCTGAGGTAAATTCGCTGTGGGAGCGGAAGGTGCTGAGATCGGCAAAGTTGTAGTACTGTAAAGAGCGATCGCCTGTTGGCACAAGTTTTTTAAAGCTGCTTCTCTCAAAAGCTGGCTCAAATTCACCAACAACTGCTGGGTTGCTTGGTTCCCAGAACGGCGGCTCACAACTTTAGCTACGGCTGCTGCTGGATTTAACAGCCACTGCGCCCAATTCCAAGCTTGCAAAAGTTTGCGAGCAGAAGGCTCTAACTTGCGGTATGTTTCGTATGCTTGAAATGCTTGACCAACAGTAACTTGATTGAGAACAGGGGATAAATTCTGCATCCACCGATCCAAGTCATCGACTGTTCCCCGAATCAAACCGTAAGCTTGGGGGACGTAAATGTTCAACAAAGGATACTTTTCTTGTGGATTGTAAATCTGAGCGATCGCTTCCACAAGTTCCTGACAGCGTTGCCAAAAAGTTGACCAGTCTTCCCAGATTGGGCGATCGTTGAGTGAAGCTTTGAGTATCTCCTGTAGGGCGGCTTCTGCTTGGTTTGTGGCGTCCGTTCCCACCAGTAGCCCGGATGTATCTCCTGCTGTAGATTTCAGTTCTTTGCTAACCTCCGCTACTACAGCTTCCACTTGACCGACCAACGGTTGAGTCCATTTCGCCAACAACCAGCGCCAACCTACAAATAAAAGGATAAAGACAGCCCAGATCCAGTTAATACTCCACTCATGAATTTGGAATCCTGCTGCTATTAATAAGAAACCAACGATCGCTGCGATCGGTGTTGCTAAGACAACCCACTGCCATAATTTTAAGCGCACCATAGTCTTATATCCATCTCACGTCATTTTGGATTAAGAAATTTAACCTCAATTTACTTTCGCTTAATTAAAGTTATATAAATTACACATTTTATAACTAGAATAAATGTTACTATTTTGAATAGAGTTTTTTTGCAAAAGATAGTTTTGTAATTAGTTTAGCGTTTTTGATCGTAAGCATCCGCTTTTGATGCATAGACTTTTTAGACAAACTATATAGTGGAGTTTCTGGCATCAAACAATTATACTTCTTCTAAAAGTAAGCGAGCCTCTTTAAGTTTCTATGTTCCACACTTTGTAATTGTGCAACAATAGGTAATTGCTGTATTGACAAATTCAAAAGAATGTGATCGTGCTTTAAGTTATGAATGTATGAATGGGTGTAAGTAATTAAATTTAACAGTATTTCTTAGGTATTATATACTAAAACATAGTACATAGTACATCTATTTAATGATAATTTACTATTCTAAAATCCTTTATAATTGAGTCATTTTTTTATTGCTTTTTCAAATAATTACTAGTAAAAAATATATAATTTATTATAAAATTAATATATTATGAATCCTGCTTTAAATAAATTAGAGGTTACTTCTCTTATCTCCAAATATCTTCGGACTTGTCCCTATTTGTTCGAATGTGTTGGTCTGTATGGTTCAGTTGTTAAAAATAATAGTTATAGGGACATTGATATACTCTTTATTGTCTCTAATTCTGACGACATAGAGAGCTTAAAAGAGTGGGTAAAAAAATGGCTTGAACCATTATTCACAGTACCTTTGGATGCTAAATATTACAGTATTGAATCATTTTCAAATTTGATCGAAAATAATTCACCTCTAGTACTTAGTATTGCGGTAGAGATTGAGTTTATTATTCCTCATCTTCAAATTGAAAAGAAATTAGTAGGTCTGAAAGATGTTTTATTTAACAAGGGAATTGATACAAGCCAACATTACAGATTGATAATAAGCCAAGAAATTTTATCGAAAATCCTTTATGAAGAAAATAAAAGTTTGCGAGGTTTTTTAATTTCCCATGTGGATTGGATAAAAAATGATAACCAAGAAATCCGGGAACTTCTTCGTGTTCTTGCTCCAATTGATGAACCTTATACTCGCATTGCTTGTCTCAAGCAAGCAATTAAATTGTTACATTCTAATCAATATCGCCAGCACTTAAATTTTTCAATAGGTGAAAGTATTAATCTAGCTACTCAAATTGTATTAAATAGAAAAAATTTTAATTGGAATACACATGAAGATTACAGCAATAAAGATTTGTGTTTGGAGCTTGTCAGTCTAGTAGAGAAATTTCCACCAAGTCTTTGGTCTAAGGCAGAAGGATTATTGAGCGCCTTAACTCAAGACTTTAATCATTATGTCCGTTACTCAATGATTAAGTTCATCTATAACAAAATATTACCAAGTGATTCAGAGATGGGATTTGATTTATTGACAGTAGCTTTTAAATCAGAGCGGAAAATATGGATTGTGTCTGAAATATCTCTTACATATTTTGTGAATCAAACGGTGATCGATAAAGAAAGACTTAAACTTATAATTGAAGGGTATAATAAAAAAAATAATAAATTAAAACTTTCTACACGCATTACAAATTTCTTAGAATTACTCAATCAACCTTTTGAAAACAATAATTTAACTATACCATTTCTAGTTGTTTTTTTGAAAAATTATCGAATTTTCATGATGAAACACAAGAAATTAATGAATTAAATGCGTCTTATTTAACTAGAGTATTAAGTAACGTAAGAAGCATCTCTTCAAATCATTTTAGCTAAGATAATTCAAAAAATCAAATAAATGTTAATGAGTTGGAACAGATTTTGATTGAATTACAAATTCCTATTACTCCAGAAGTTTTAAAAAAATCATTAGTATTACGAGAGAACTCAATAATACAGTTCTTCTTAGCGCAGATAATTATAATCTTAGCGTTCAGCTTAATGAAACTCTTCAAAATTACACTCACTTGATATATTAAATGCTAGAAAAATAATACTAGAATATTTACTTAAACATATAGGTAACTTTTAAAAAAATCATTAAAGATACAAAAATATATCCTTTCTTTTATGTAACAATAAAACCTAGATTTGGATTAAAATTAATAAAGAGCAATTTGTAAAATTTTTTATAAAAATATCACAGATACTCATGTTCCTAATGTTAATTTATCTCTTCAGTCCTCAGCAGAAATAGATATTTTTAGTTATTTTGGAGATTTTCCATTCAATTTTCACCCAGGTGAACAAATTGAATTACGTTGTATCATAAAACCAAAAGTAGCTAAACAAATAGCTATAAGTTACAAAATTAATGGAGAATTTGGGGAGCCTATCTACATTTCAGCTGATAGAGAAAATCCATTTGTTCCTAATAATCCTGTATGGAATGCACATTTTGTTGGTAGAGAAAAGGAATTACAGTATATCCGTGAAGAAATTCATCAACAACATTTTCTACTTTTTGGTCCTCGACGGATTGGAAAAACATCTTTATTATTTCAATTAAAGGAAGAGTTAAAAGAAGGTTATATTCCGATTTATATATCTCTGCAAACGTTTAATTTTAATGTAATAGATAGTGCCTCACTTTTGATGAAATTTTAAAGAAAGTAGCGATTGAACTACTAGAAATTAAAAAAATATTTTATTTTCATTTAGAAACTATTGATAATAAAATCCGGTATATTAAAAATTGTCTTGAAGATGAAAAGGTTGTCCTCCTGATAGACGAAATGGATGTAGGGCAAGGAGTAGAAAATTTTAATATTTTTTTGGAGCAGATGCGAGTCATAATGCAACAAGAAGGTTGGCTTCGTATTATATTGTCTTCCGGTCCATTCATTACCCGAAACTTAATTGATCCTCAGTCTCCTCTTTTTAATATGGTAAGTCATATTTCTGTAAATCGCCTTACAACAGAAGCCGCAGAAAAATTACTTCGACTTGCAGAGGATCAAGATATTGTATTTGAAGAAGATGTAATTAGAGATTGTTTACAATGGACTGGTAATCTTCCTTTATATCTTCAAATTTTAGGAGATCATATATATCAGTGTTTTAAAAATAAGAATATTTCAGAGCGAAGAGTTTCACAAAAAAATCTTATTCAAATCCAACAAATAATGAGAAATGATATTGTTGAGTGGGAACGTATGTGGAATATGTTAAACAATATTGAAAAAGCTATTATTGCCTTCTGCGCTTACCAGGATGACTTAATAGATATTCGTGAAGTTAAATACAATATTGAAAAAATTGTCAGTAATAATATTGCTTTTAAAGTCATTAGGGAAGGTCTAAATAACTTAGTTTGGTTTGGCCTTTTAGTTGAAGAAGAACATGGATATAAATTGACAGCTAAACTTATTCAAGACTGGTTAACTAATCAATTATATTATCCAGAAGAAATACAAGAATTGTTTATTGGATACTAACAATGAAATTAACCGAGAATCAAAATGCTCTGATTGAGTTTTTCGATCCAACAAGACCTGTAACATTGCCTCAAAACTTGAAGGGAAGAGAAAATGAATTAAAAGAGGGTTGGTTTCATCTTTTAAATGGAGAATGTTTTATTGTTCAAGGAACTCGAAGAATTGGAAAAACTTCATTTCTTTATTGCCTTAAAACATGGTGTTTAGAACAAGGTAAAAAGTGTGCTTATATATCCTTTCAGAGGATACCACAATATAATAGTTCAGCTTTTGTTTATTATCTAATTCAACAACTATGTTTAACATTTCAAATTACATATCTTGGATTATCCGAATATGAATTACTTAATTCACTTAAAGAATTAAGTAGAATTATTGAAAAACAACTAGATTATAATGAACGTATTATAGTTTTAATAGATGAATTTCAGGTTACAGAAGATTTAACAAAATGAAAAAACTATATTTTATAATCAACTGAGAAACGTTATTGATGAACGTCCTATACATACTGAATTAAATAAGTTTGTTTTGTAATTGCAACATCTCAAAGCATATCGGAATTAAGCACTGGTATTTTATCGACTCTGGCATCATCTTTTCAAGAAATTTTATATTGCAAACAATTTCCAATCATAGTTGTAGAGATTTAATTAGTCAACCTTTCAGTAATATTATTTTAATTGAAAAAGAATTATCGATCTTATTATCTATGAATCTGGTGGCCATCCATATCTTATAAAATTGTTAATACATAATACTATAACTAAGAATATAGAGGTTATTTTTTCAGGTTCAATACACTATGATTTTTATAAATTAATTGAAATTCAGATACAAGCATTAGTTCAAGATTTAACACACCATCATTTTCAAATGCTTAAAGAGCTTTTAAAAGAGCACGAGTTATTCATTCTATATGAATTCTGCCAATTAACACATATTAATTTACTCGATCTTCGTAGAAAAGTTTCAGAGACCAATCAAAATAATGAATTTTCTCTGTTAGAAAAACATTAGATAACCTTGAAAACTTAAAAATCCTTCGTAAGGAAAAAAATTTATATTACTTCTCTAACCAAATTTATAAAAAATGGTTTTCTTATTTTTTTAAACAATACTATGAAGATTACATTTCATTAAATAGTTTATGCAAGCAAGAAGATTTTGAGAGTAATAGCAAAATTTCAATTTTATTCCTATGTGCAGAGCCAGCGACTTCTACTAGAATACGTCTGTGTGAAGAAATACGTGAAATTAAAGAAAAACTACAGCTAGCAAAATTACGTAATCGATTTGAATTGAATGAGTATATGGCTGTACGGGCTATTGACCTAACACAAGCATTGTTGGACACAAATCCACAAATTGTTCACTTTTCTGGACATGGTATGATCGAAGGTACATTATGCTTCGAGGATAAATTAGGCAGAGTTCACTTAGTTGAGTCGGAAGCTCTTTCTGAAATGTTCAAGCAGTTTTCTGGTAAAGTGAAATGTGTAATTTTAAATTCATGCTACTCTAAAATTCAAGCTGAAGCTATTGCAAAATATATTGAATATGTAATTGGTATGAGCCAAGTAATTAGCGATCCAGCTGCCATAGCCTTTGCTACAGGTTTCTATCAAGCATTAGGTGCAGGACGATCAATTGAAGAAGCGTATAACTTTGGTTGCGTACAAATTAGACTACAGGGGATTTCTGAACATTTAACACCAGTTCTTATTAAATTTAACTTTCCTCCAAGCACAAATACTTAACTCTTTTCTAGAAAGACTTTCAAGGCTTTGTTAAATTGCTTGTAATGGATACAAATTGTCAAAGTGTGTGATTCTCTTTCAGGAGCTATTTCTATAATCTTTCCATTCAGCAACTCAAGGTGACGTTGTTCCAAAATTCCGGCTGCAATCATTCGGTGGTAATCTTCAATTGTCCACTTTGCAGTTGTTAAGGTCAGGGTTAATACCTCCGCATACCAGGGGAACGCTTTGCATCTTCCACTTTTATCCTACTTTGCTTTTTAGTTAAAATCCCCTGAGACAATGTCCATGTCTCAGGGGTGGAACCAAAAGGTTTCAAATCTTTCAGTTTTATATTCACGATTTCTGCCGAGTTAATTTCCGGTTCCTGCAAATTCATTCTTTAAGTCGTGGTGTTTTACCTCTAAACTACCGGAGCATTATTGTGGAGCTCCGGACGAGATTTGAACCCGTGTCCCACTGACGTTAATTTACAGGGATTGATGCAGAATGTGAAGTTTTACAGTAAGCTTGGAGCAATAACCTAAAACTAAACGTGAAACTAACTGTGTCGGGGAGTGCCTTTACCATTTGGCTATCCCTCGTTCAATAAAATCGAGGGAGTAGGACTCGAACCTACAAATACTCCTATAGACACTGAAACTAAATTTGTGCTCCATCTATATTCTATCTGATATTTGAGGGAGCGAACAAGTAACCAAAAATAGAACGAGCAACATGATTTTGTTGCGTCACTTCTAAACTATTTGCTTGTTCTCTAGCAAAAATGACCTCCTGCATTAATCTATCTACTCTTCGTAACAGTTCGTTTTGTCTGGCTGGGGAAATAGCCCCAGAAAACTTAACAGTTCGCCACGTTCCTTCTGGAACATCCTCAGAGGATTCCTTGACTTGTGCGGGATGTTCTTTCGTAGCTTCGTACAGCACGACTGGTTTAACAATTTTTTTGGTTTTTGTCGTGAATTTGGCTTCTGTGGCAAAGCATTCTTGCTGTGGATCGTAAATCCAAGATTCACTAGTATCCAAGACAGGTAGAGATGAGATGAACGTTTTAATATCAACTAACTGCTTTTCTAAAAACAACAGGTAAGAAACAGGAACTTCCCTAAGGATTGTAGTTCCATCAACGACTATATCAGCCTTAGCTTGAGAATTAGACCAGTCTTGAGTAGCACATAAATTAAACAATTCAGAACAAGCTTGTTCAAATTGACTGAGTAAATCTTCTGCTTTCAACTGCAGTGTTTGGTTTTCTGGAGGATAGACAAAACCATCTTCAGCCACTGGAGAAAAAGTGCGAGAAATACCTTGAAACATTGCACTTTTCTGAATAAGGTGATAAACGGCTGTTTTGGCTTTTGTCGAATTGGCTTTAATGGTTTGCAAAACTGCAATCACTTGATTTAGTTTCATTTTCTCCTCCAAGAATAAATATTAAAATAAAGAAAAAACACCGAGGATGCGCCCCATTGTGGCTATACAAGCTCATTCCGCGCAGGTGGGCTTTATTTGTCTAGCCTGAAAATTCTATTTTGAGAGCAATTTGTACGCATAGGAATGCTCTCAATAATTATAAGTTGCTTATCTACGTCTATGTGGAAATACGTAATAATAAAAAAAATATAATAATTCGCTACACTTATTGTCAGAGCTTTGTTTGTTTTACCTCATAACTTGTTGTATTTGTAGTATACATAGTACAAGATAAAATAGCAAGTACTGTTTGGTATGGTTGAACTGACGGCAATGTTCGGATAAACCCAATGTAGCGGCACTCACAGCAGTCGCATTGCTAGCGATCGCCTAGCAAACTTAATAAAGCAAAGGAGAATTCTCTATGCTTTTAAAAACTTGGAGTTTCATCACCATTATCCTATCTGCTCTTGTAACGGGAATGGCGCTGTGCCATGCGCTAGAACTCCCAGCCAAAATGCAATACTCTGCAACGCAATACATTGCAATTCAAAACAGCCTGTATGTCGCATTTGGACCTCCGAATATCGGCACATTCATTGAACTGGCTGCACCCCTCGCAACGATCGCCCTGACTGTTCTTGTTCGCAAAAGTCGTCCCGCTTTTCAACTTGCACTAATTGCTGTAGCATTCATGCTACTGGCATTTCCTGTCCTCTTTTTTGCATTTACAGAACCTGCAAATACAGTCATTCGTAATGCAACACCTGAAACTATTCCAGCAAACTGGGAACAACTTCGCGATCGGTGGGAATATTCACATCTAGCACGATTTTTCTGTCATTTAATTGCGTTTAGTGCGCTTGTGCTTTCTATCTTAGTGGAAACCTCTGCAGATCGCAGGCGAAGTCTTACTCAAAAACCGCTCCCAAATACTTCTTCCTAATCCACGGAATCTTCCTTGTTGAGATCTCAAATAGGACTGCTATAGAATTGCCGCAGCCATCCTAAATCCTGCATGAAAAATTTTAAGTACTGTAGAGAGGATATTGCCTACCACGTATGGCTTTTGGTAGGCAGTTCCTTATTTTTTTCTTTAAATAAAATTTATAGGTTTTTTAAAAATATTTAATATTATTTAATGAAGCGATAAATTAGTATTAACGGATACCCTATATTTTATTAGTAACTGTTTATGAGAAAACGAAATCTAAGACGTAAGAGACAAGGGTATTTGTTAGCCATAATAATAGCTTTAGGAATAAGCGGTCTATCGTTATACATTATTTTTATAACCGATATTATTAGAGCAAGAATTATCGATAGTAATAATTTAGAGAAAGCTTTTGAAATTCAAAGAGAAAAACAATTATACGATCCTAATTTTGTACCTAAAGTTGTTATCCAAAGAGGTCGTGAATCTGAGAAAGGATTTGATTTGAAATGTCTAACTTGGTCTACCAATAAAGTCGTGAGTGGTTGGACTAGAGACAAGCGAGATAGCGATTTTTTTATAGATTATTATGTACCTCCAAAAAAAGATGCCATTATTTGTGTATCTCCAGCTTTAGCAACCGCATTAACCGCTGCAACCAGCAAACCATTTGTCTATGAAGCTTACCCAACTGATTACGGTGTACGTATTCGTATCATCATTGGTGCTTCTGAAGTACGAGAAATGTGTCAGAGGTTGACAGGTGATATCAATTGTGCAAATTTTTTCCTGTCAAAAGAAGCAACTGTACGGTATGAGCCATAGCTCCCCTCTTGTGGTAGTTTAAAGTTAACTTCATATTTTGCAACATCTCACTTTAACCTTTATGACTGGAGAGAACAACCTTGGGAATAGAACTACGGAGTTTCGTATTTCTCGACAGCCTGCAGCCTCAACATGCGGCATATATGGGAGCAGTCGCTCAAGGTTTCTTGCCATTACCGGGAGATACATCATTGTGGATTGAAATTTCTCCTGGAATTGAAATTAATCGGATTACAGATGTAGCACTCAAAGCCGCTTCTGTGCGTCCTGGAGTACAAGTCGTCGAACGATTGTACGGTCTGCTAGAAGTTCATTCTGCTTCTCAAGGCGAAACACGAGCTGCGGGACAAGCTATTTTAGCGGCGCTAGGAGTCCGAAAGGAAGAATGTCTCAAACCACGGGTTGTTTCCAGCCAAATTATCCGCAACATAGATGCTTATCAAACACAACTTATCAACCGCACGCGAAAGGGGCAACTTCTACTAGCCGGACACACGCTATATGTCTTAGAAGTTGAGCCGGCTGCTTATGCTGCTCTTGCTGCAAATGAAGCCGAGAAAGCAGCATCGATTAATATCCTGGAGGTTCAAGCTGTAGGGAGCTTTGGACGTTTGTACTTGGGTGGACAAGAACGGGATATTTTAGCAGGTGCGGCGGGGGCTTTAACGGCAATAGAAAATGTAGCAGGTCGGACAAATCCTAAGGGTGGGCGTCAGGAGTAACAAGGAAATGGCAAATCAAAGGCATCTGGAGCTACTGAAAGCGGGTGCAGCAACATGGATGGAATGGCGAGAAAAATACCCTGCTGTTGAACCTGATTTGAGTGGTGCTGACCTTCAAGGGCTTGACTTGAGCAAAGTTAATTTCAGTCATGCTTCTCTTGTAGGAGTCAACCTAAGTGGTTCCGATCTCAGTGGTGCTATTTTTTATAGATCTAACCTCAGGGAAGCTACGTTAAGAGAGGCGAAATTAAGTGTTGCTAACTTGAGTGGTGCTCGATTAATACAGGCAGATCTCAGTGATGCCAATCTGATTGGCTCTGACTTAAGTGAAGCAAATTTTAAAGACGCCGCGATCGCAGACGCTAACCTAATTGGTACTGACTTAAGAGGTGCTAATTTAAGAGGTGCTGATTTGGGTAATGCAAAGCTCATTCGGACGAACCTCAGTTTTGCCAACTTAATCGCCGTCAACTTAACTGGTGCAGATCTCAGTCATGCCAATTTATATGAAGCAGAAGTGATGGGAGCTTATCTTTATAAAACTGACTTTTATAAAAGTAACCTCAGCAAAGCTCACTTAAGTGGTGCATATTTAGTCAGGGCTAATTTGAGTGAGGCTGACTTAGATCG
This sequence comes from Tolypothrix bouteillei VB521301, assembly GCF_000760695.4. Taxonomy (GTDB): domain Bacteria; phylum Cyanobacteriota; class Cyanobacteriia; order Cyanobacteriales; family Nostocaceae; genus Scytonema; species Scytonema bouteillei_A. The sequence continues at coordinate 164,886 of NZ_JHEG04000001.1, forward strand.
AGCTGACTTAAGATGGGCTAACCTTAAAGGAGCAAATTTAACTAAAGCGAATCTTAGAAGCGCTAACCTGAGAGGGGCTAACTTGAGTGGAGTGAATTTTCAGGAAGCACTTATGCCGGAATCTTAACCAGTTCATACCAAATCCGTTCTTATACCTCTTAGCCCTAGCGATTGGAAATCGCGGCTATACAAACGAAGTCCGCTTGCGCGGACTAAATTATAAAGGGGGTACAAAACGCGGATTTAGTATCAATACTACTTCTGTTGATGTGCTGTAATTTCATCAAGCAAAGCCTCATCTGAATAAGAAGTTTCCCATTCACTCGGTAGTTCGAGCCGTACTGATTGAGCAGCGCCACTTGGAGTGCAGACAATCCACAATGTGTCTCGTGCTTCGTTTACCCGAGCAGCAGCTTGGTTTTCTGCCTTATCGGAAAGACCAGCATATGCTTGAACGCAACTCCAAGTAATTCCATCAGCATCGGTAACTTCTCGCGCCATTACTAGACCTCTTGTCGTTTTGCTTTGATTCGTTTATTTTCCCAAGTTTAAATTTGATATACATACCTCTAGAGTCTTAGCAGTACAAATTGGTCTATCCGCCAATATTGCAACCAAGTGATTGGCAAACAAGAACTCTGCGATCGCCATCACTACTATTCAGTGACAAAGATCACTCAATAGCGGTACCAGTAACACTACCAGTGGTGTTTATATGTTGCATTCTGGTAATAGAGGAATTACTGTAGTGCAACTAAAGTCTCAGTATTTTCTATCGTATATATGTACTAAGTAAGATTTATCTTAATTTTTTCTAGATTAATGTACTGTTAATAACATATAAAAAATTATTATTATGAATAAATATATACAAATACAACTAAAATTAAACACATTTAACTTCCTAAAGTTAAGCTTGATAGCGCTGGCAGTATTGTTTTCCTTTGGAACCTATACTCGAGCAAATGCTGAATCAGAGTCAGGAGTGGAAGTTATCTCTATTCCTCCGCAAGAAGCATATTATACGGAAGAGAAGATTGAAGACAGTTCTAGTGGCGATCGTTCTAAAGTAGAAAATAAAAATACCTCAGATAACAACAATTTCTACGTGCCAGACAATGTGGAAGATAGTCAAAATGTCAATATAGCCAATTCTTCTGTACCACGTATTCTTCCGATTCCTGCTGATAGTTAATTGAGGCTTACGGAAACGGCTAACACTGTTCTTTTTTGGAATGATTTGATAACATTCGTAGGGGCGCAAGGTCTTGCGCCCCTACGAGTCTTTTGAAAATTTTTGCAAAATTAGGTTCTAAACAGTTTTTGGTATAGTTGGGAGCTGACTTTTCACCGGATGTGGAAAAGAAGGAGTGGTTCGCATTCGTAACAAGTTAAAAGCAAGTGTCTTTTGTCAATACGTCTAAATGTAGGAATAAATTTAATAATAATAATCAATCGAAACGATAGGGGCAGAGACATTGAACAGCCGCCTCTCCCCCTCCTGTCAGTATAATCATTCTTTTCCGTAGCTATCTTTACTTAGTCTACAATTTCAGTTTTGATGCAAAAGGCTTATTAGAAGCTTATCAAGGAGGGCGGAGATTACAGCTTATTTATCTACTGAATGACTAATCTGATTTTTATAGTAAAAATATAGGCTTAATTACTGACATTGTTAATTTTGTTAGCTAAATTCATCATATAAATGGTTCCAGCATTGGAGGTCGAACCATGCCTGACGGGGATATTGTTCACGGGCTTTCAGGACTTTATCAGAAGCCATATCAAAGACTTTGTGAAGCAAAGTTTGATCTGAATGTATGTGTCTGAATAACGATACAAGGTTGAGGAAAAACATCATGGCTACCAACATCCTGAATAACATTGATCTGGGAACATTAGGAGAACTCCTACAACAAGCCCGTAAAAAATGTGGCATGACTCAGGCTGATGCAGCCAAGGTAATTGATGCTGCACGCACCACTATGATTGCAATTGAGAAAGGAGAACGCCGTCTCAAAGCCAATGAACTGATTAAACTGGCTCGTGCTTACGGACGTTCTGTGGGTGACTTTGTTCGTCCACGCCCAGTGGTGCAACCCTTTGAAGTACAGTTTCGAGCAGTTTATCAACGCAGTCAGGAAGAACAGATAGAAATTGAGGCATTCATCCTGCAATTAGAGGAATTATGCCAAAATTATTTAGAGCTTGAGAAGATTATGGACGCGCCGCTACCAAGAAACTATCCTCTTGAGTATCAGGTAGCAGATATGCCCATCAAATCTGCTGCGGAGAGTATAGCAGTGGCAGAACGTCAACGGCTCGGTTTAGGTGATGCTCCTATTCCCCAATTGCGGGACATCTTAGAGCAAGACGTTGGTTTACGTATCTTCTATTTGCAGATGCCACAAAAATTTTCAGAAGTGTATAGCTATAACGAGCAAGTAGGTGGTTGCATGGCTATCAATGCTAACCATCCAGAGGAGCGAAGACGCTGGTCAATGGCGCATGGATACCTTCATTTTTTGGCACATCGGCAAAAGCCTGAATTCCATTTTGATGGACAGTATCAAAGATTTCCCGAAAGTGAACAACTAGCGGAAACTTTCCCCAAATATTTCCTCATGCCCACAAGTAGTTTGCTTAAACGGTTCAATGATATGTACCGTACACATGGCAAATTCACCCCGACTAATTTATTTACACTAGCGCATTACTATGGAGTGTCCGTAGAAGCATTAGTTTATCGGTTAGAGGAAATGGAACTTTTACAGTCAGGAACTTGGGATAAATTGCAATATCGGGGTTTAAAAGTCAGAAAGGTACAGGAGGAACTGGGTTTAGAACAGATTCCGCAAAGGATTGATATGATGCCTTTGCACTATCAACATCTAGCAATTGAAGCACTAGATCGAGGTTTAATTACAGAAGGACGTTTTGCTGAATTTCTCCATGTTGACCGCTTAGAAGCTCGCCGCATCGCAGAAGCATTACGGAAGTATTCAAGCGGAATGATGGAGGAAGACACAGATTTTGATTTGCGTCAAATCCAAACAGGTGAGAAGTGAAGACAGTTTATGCAAATTACTCACTCTTACATTCTGCTTGATGCTTGTTGCGTTCTCAACCTTTGTGCGTCGGGTCAATTTTTAGCTCTCAGGGCAATTGACACTCTTTGGGATGCTCCCTTAAACAAGGGCCAAATAATTCCACAGTTGAACGATGCATGACCCCTGCCTCCGCTCAAACATATCGGCCATCGAATGTGTACACAAAGTAGCTAAATCACGGGACAGTTTTAATTGAATAACTGCCAATTTTCCAGGTAGTTCCAATAAAACTTTAGATTCTCCAGTTGCTAAATTCAGAGATTTTACTTTACCTTCTAGTCCGCAAGAGAGTAAAACGTTGCGCTGCCAGTCAAAAGCAATATCATAAGTTCTTGCCATTCTGTTAGGTGGATCGCCAAAAGTAACGACTTCACTAGAAGAAGCGACGACAGGGAGTGGCAATTTCGTCTTTGAAGAGAAAATTTCATTCCACTCAAATACTCGTACTCCTTGAGCCATTGCACAGAACAACCAACGCCCATCCGGGCTAAAGTCCATTTTGACAATGATATCGCTGTCATGAAAAGCATTTACCCCTTCACCTCGTTCGACACTCGCCCGCCATGCTTTCTTATCTAATGCTGCAGTTGATAAGACTTTAATGACTTTTTGAGTATTCAAATCAACAATAGCTAATTTTGATTCTCGCTCATCAGCCACTAGGTAGCGTCCGTTCGGATGAATTGCAATTTTAGATCCATGCCCAACTTTAATTGCTGCAATATCTTGTGAATTTTTGATAGAACTAAGGATAATCTCATCCCGCAAACGGCTGATAAGTATTTCCTCATTAGCACTTAATTGAACAATGTCAGTAGCTCGACTAAGAGGAATCATTTTGAGCAATTGTTTTTTTTCTAAGTCAAATACAGCTGCTTGCAAAGATTCACTTACATGACCTACGGTCAAAAACTTTCCAGATGGACTAACTTGCATCACATAAGCATTTTGTTCTAGTGGCAGCTCAATATTTTTTGGCTCATTATTCCAAGGAGCAGTATAGTGTTTTATTTCCAGAGGTTGATTCCACAGTCCACACCAACCTATAAAAAATCCATCCATCGGATCGGGAACAGAAATTGGTTCCTGTAAAAATTGCCCCTTTGGTGTAGGACGGGAGATTGTCAATAATAAGAGCCCCGATCTATTTAATTGAGTGAATACTTCATCTATCTTGGCTTTTTCTCTCTCCTTATGCGCTAATTCAATAGAGAGGTCTGGAACATGAATGAATTCTTCTCGGCGTTCAATATTTTCATCTTCCCCATCTTGAAGATATTCATAGCAAGTTGCAGCATTACTGATATTTAAAAGTTGGGCAAAGCTAGAAAATTGTATTGCTGCTGCAAAGCTTTTATCATCGATTAACTCTCTCATATCGGGATACTTTGAAAGATTTTGTAACCTTTGCAATAGTTCTAGGCTTCTTGGAGAGAGTTCTTCACCATCTTTTAGAAAGGGAATTTTCAAAAGTTCAGAAATATGTTCAATAGTTGTTTGATTGTTGGGGAGTTCAGCGAGTAAATCAGTAAATACTTCCGGCTTACCAGTTAATCTTAATTTTTCTTCTCTAGATATAGTTCCAAAATATTCTGGTGAGGAACTATATGTATCCATTAACTGATGTTTTCTATAATATTCGTAATAAAAAAAATCATCATGGTAAAGAATCAGATTAAGCAAATGACCGGAAAATTGCTTTGCGAGAACTGAAACAACTATAGGATTTTGCCCTTTTTCTGAAGAATAAACACTAATCCAACCGTTAATACATGGAGAAATTAAAAATTTTAGTTTTTCTTGTGCAGCCAGCTTTTTTACAATTTCTGTAATTTGCTCTGTTTGAGTTGAGCGAATGTGAATAGAACCGTAAAAGCTGCCCATATAAATTTTTAAAAGCTAAGTGGCTAACAAAGTTTTAACAAATATGTTTACCAACTGCCACCTCCACCTCCGCCATCACTCATTCCACCACCAAAATCGCTACCGCTACTGTAGCTTCCGCCAGAGTCACTACCCCAACTGCTGCTAGATTCACTACTCCAACTGCTGCTAGATTCACTACTACTGTAGCTATCTCCAAAGTCAGTACTCCAGCTTTCCTCAGAATCAGCAACAGAAACATCTGATTCTACTGCCGAACGAGATGATTTTGCTCTAGAACCTGTACTGCTTGTGTAAGTACGAATGTGTATTGTTGTTTCAGTCAGTTCTGGGTAGCAGGTAGCACAGTACCAACCAATTCGTTCTGTTTTATGAGATTGGGATGTTGCAGGGCTACCGCTTTTCGATCGCACTAAATCTCCCAGTATCAGATAAGGTCTTAGTTGTTTACCTCTAATTGCGGTCATTGGATTGCGACAGTTAGCACAGTGAACGGGACAATGTTTTTGTTCTGCAACACCATGCGATCGCCCTTGAGGCAAAATAAGAAGCGCATTCTTAGGAAGTTCCAGTGGCGGAATAGTTTCCTGGATATCGTTAGTGTATCCGCAACAATGGCACTCTTGTCTGACTCCACATTTACCTGCTTGCGTCCAAGTAGGCTCTTGTAGAACCTTTGAAGAACTTCGGACAACTGTTAACTCTTGGCAATTTGAGCAATTATCAAAAGAATTTTTGAAGGCAAAAGATGAATGTTGGTCTTGAATGTATGACTGTAAGTAAATTCCAGGTGGTGATAAGTGAGGTTGACATTTCGAGCACAACCAACCTTCAAAAGTGACACTACCTAGTTTTGCCGCTACCTGTTCTGCAGGTGTGAGGTACGTTGACAGCTTGTTCTTTGGAATAGGTTTCATGAGTTTGTGACAGCGATCGCACTGATATGTGGGACGAAAACTAAATCTTTTCCCTAACTGTTGAATTATCGGTATTATTCCCCAGAAAGCACGAGCATTTTGCACGGCAAACAGTTGCAAGGCAAACGGCACAGATGCTGTAGGTAATAAAGATGCGTTTTCCAAACTTGCATCGATTGCTCCTAGGGAGAAAAACATAACAATTGCTAACACCGTCATCCCTGTTAGAACCCAAAGGGACGAGCCAATCTCTTTTCGATCTCTAAAGATATTTATGCAGATAGCACCTGAAATTGAAGCTAAAGCCATCGCCCCACAAACTAATGGGAAGGGAAAGAATACAACAGCAGTCACTATAGTGAAAAAAAGACTAAATATTTTGGCTTGCCTGTATGGTAAAAAGTACAACAGACAAAGCCAAATGGCTTCCCCAAGTACAATTGCAGAATCCAGCCTACCTGCTTGATGTTCCTTTACAATCTGCCATCCCAAGCTATAAAATAGAGCAAATATTAAATTAACAAAGCTAATCACTAACAACCATTGACCTAGAGATGGCACCTCTGATGGCTGTGATAGAGACTGTGACTGACTGTGTTCGATGGCGCTAAAGCGCGATCGCCCGTCTGGTGGTTTAACTCCTAGAATTCGAGGATGACGGCTAAGTAGGAACAATCTACCCCCAAACCCAATAAATCCAACCCAACCCAAGCTCCCGACAATCCAAATATATCCAGGAACAGCAGGTAAATTGTTTTGATGTGAGTTAGATTGGGGGTGCGATAGATTTGTATGGGATATTTCTGCTAGTGTTGTGACAAGATTTTCTGTTCCCTTTAAAATCCCGGCTTCTGGATCTCCTTGTTGAAAACGGGGAATAATATCAGTTTCAATAATCTGTTGAATTTTGCGATCGCTCAGGCTTTTCTGCAAACCAGAACCCCTTTCAATTTCAACACGGCGATCTCGTGTTGATATCAAAAACAATACACCATTATTCTTATTTTTTTTGCCAATTCCCCAAGTATTGAATAACTCAGTTGCGAAAGCCTTAGGAGAAGTAGCAGGCTGAGTCTCCAAAACGGTTACTACCGCTATTTCAGTACTATTTTTGGCCTCTAAGTTAGAAATCATTGTGTTCAGTTGTACTTCTGCTTCGGGGCTGAGGATATTTGCCATATCCGTCACCCAACCTCCATATTGCTGTCGGGGATTGGGAATATCCTGTATTTGTAGTGCGTAGCTGACTGGAGGATATAGGATGAGGAACAAGCACAACGTACCGATCCAAAGAATTGGCTTAAGAGATTTAACTAACAATTTTTTTAACTCTTCTGTTGCAACTACTTTAGCTATTAAAGAATACAAATCTAAATAGAAGATTTACTGAAATCTCTGATAAATGAAAAGCAGTAGTTTGCCCGACCTCGTTCCCATGCTCCGCCTGGGAATACCTTCAAGCGAGGCTCCGCCGCCTGTTGTATCTAGAGTATTTATATCAAGGGTCTACCCCGATGAATTGGGTGATGAAGCAGATATAGTATTGTGCTTCCGGTAATAACTCCAAAGACGAGTCCTCCAACAATAGCTCCCGTAATCCAATCTACATTTCGACTTACTATCACGCCTGAGACAATACTAACGGCTGTACCGAGCGGATTAAACACAATCCACCAGTTTGCTTTAGTACTGAGTTCTCTCAACACAAACCATTGAGCTAGAGCCAGTACCACTCCAAATAAAATTGCTCCTAAAAGTACACGCAATATCAGAAATGAAATTTCATTTTGGAATAGAGCCGGAAATTTATCTGTATATTCGATTCTTGCGATCGCTTGCTGTATTAAAGAACCACCTATAGCCCAACCAATCACCCAACCAATAGGTGTTGCCAATAGCCACCAGAAGATTTTAGCAATTCGTTTTCTAAGTCCCCACCATTGGGCTACACCAGTTACAATTCCTCCAACTACAATACCAAAAAAAGCACTTCCAATACCATGAATACTAGTAATAAAACTTATAGCACTACCTATAGAAGTAAATAATATCCATTGCAGCCAAAATACTTTCTCTGTCACTAAGATAACAGTAAAAAATTCTTGTAAATTTCGATTAAAACCGATTCGAGAAGGATGACTTGAGTTAGCTTGGGGTTCATATCTGTTGGGCTTGCTCTCTGTCTTATTTTTTGATTCTTGTTTGTAGAGAACTGGGATTAAGTCTTTTTGAATATTTTCTAATTGTATTTCTACGCAAGCAAACTCGTAAGCATCCTCGAATGAACGCCCTGCTCCTAACGCTCTATAAAAACCGACAGCAAATGTAATTCCAGCTTGGTCTCCAATAGCTTGACTCATGCCAATAACATAAGGAATATGCTCGGCAATAACTCTTGCTTGAGCTTTTGAATAGCAAGCATTCAAAACTACACACTTCACCTGCTTATTGACTAACTTAAACAGATTAGCTAGTGCAACAGTTTGTACGGGTTGAGTTTGTCCTAAAACATTTTCAAAACACAGTTCTCCCGTATTTATACCATGTCCGGAGAAGTGAACAATCTGAGGTTCAGTATCAAAAATTGCTTGAGTAACGTCTCCCGGACGCACAGATTCCCGAGATTCTAAGACAAAATTGTCTCGTTGTTTGGAGAGTTGAAGCTTTTCGCGAATATTACGTAACTCTTGCCCTAACCGGAGTCGAGTAGAGTCACTAGGATCGGCTGCTAGGAATAGAATTTTTACCTTATCCATTAGAGAATTAACACAAAGTTTAATGTCCTTACGTATAGATGCTCCATCACTCACCTTGCAACTACGTTCTTAATCGATGATTTAGTAAGGTAATTATATTAGTATACGCAAAAAGTATGTTTTTGGTTGAGAGCATCCGAATTTGGAAAAAACATACTTGTGATTGAAATCACGCCTATACAGACTAAGTCCGCCTGCGCGGACTTATTTAAAGCCTGCGTAGGCAGGCTTTCTTTGTATAGACCCAGAATTCTATTCTGAGGGTAAATAGCAAATTTGGGATGCTCCCTTTTGGTTTCCGTGTATAAAACCTTTAACAAACCTGCTAAGAATTTTTAAAGGAAGAGGAATGACTTCTGCACTTGTCGTTCTTTCGTCAGAAGGTGATAATTAACGCTGTTAGATGTGGTGCATGGAGAAGGATATTTATGGAGCACAACTTTCAAGAGCTAGCCGAACTTTATAAAAATGCTCTCTTCAACGATGTACTTCCATTTTGGGAAAAATATTCGATTGACCGAGAGTACGGCGGTTATTTTACCTGCATCGATCGCTTTGGAAAAGTTTACGACACCGATAAGTTTATCTGGCTGCAAAACCGTCAGGTATGGACTTTTTCCAAATTGTACAACCAGCTAGAAAAGCGAGAATCCTGGTTGAACATTGCCAGCAATGGTGCTCGTTTTCTTGCTCAACACGGTCGGGATGATGATGGTAACTGGTACTTTGCGCTGACCCGTGAAGGAAATCCTTTAGTTCAGCCTTACAATATCTTTTCTGATTGCTTTGCAGCAATGGCTTTTAGTCAATATGCTCTTGCCTCTGGTGAAGATTGGGCAAAAGATGTGGCTGTGCAAGCTTACAATAATGTTTTACGCCGTAAGGACAACCCCAAGGGTAAGTATAACAAGACATATCCGGGTACGCGATCGCTCAAATCTTTGGCAGTACCCATGATATTAGCTAATCTCACTCTAGAAATGGAATGGTTGCTGCCAAGCGAAACTCTAGAGAACGTGCTTAACTCTACTGTTCGGGAAGTAATAACCGACTTTCTAGACTCACAACGGGGACTTATGTATGAAAATATTGCTCCCGATGGTTCCCATGTAGATTCTTTTGATGGTCGTCTAATTAATCCCGGTCACGGGATAGAAGCGATGTGGTTCATTATGGATATTGCCCATCGGCGCAACGACATAACAGTCATTAACCAAGCTGTGGATGTCGTGCTAAACATCCTTAACTTTGCTTGGGACTCTGAATACGGGGGATTGTATTATTTTATGGATGCAGATGGTCATCCCCCACAACAGTTGGAATGGGATCAAAAACTGTGGTGGGTGCATTTGGAGTCTTTGGTTGCACTGGTTATGGGTTATCGCCTGACGGGACGTGAGACATGTTGGGAGTGGTACCAAAAAATGCACGATTACACCTGGTCGCATTTTGCCGATCCAGAATATGGTGAGTGGTTTGGCTACCTCAACCGTCGAGGAGAAGTCCTGTTAAACCTCAAAGGTGGCAAGTGGAAAGGCTGTTTCCACGTACCCCGTGCTTTATACCTTTGCTGGCAGCAGTTTGAAGCTTTGCTCTGAACTTAGCATGAGTATCGTTTATGGTTATGTTTAATAAAACCAATCTTAAAAAAACTGCTCTAACAGTGGCACTTACCCGAATAAAGTTGTATATTTTGGAAATTATTCTTATAAAGGATAATGAGTAAAAATTTGTACTCGCGCAAGCTGGGGGTATAAGAGGGGCAGTATTTAACAATACTTAAAGATAAATAATTCTGAAGAATGACCACTTACTCAAATTTTTAGGTTACATTTAACCTAATGTTAACCTCTTGGCTGGATTAGGCTATCGGGTATAATGACCAAAACGAAAAGTAGTCGCAAGAGATTAAGTCCTGGGTTGCAAAAATCTGATGACTTAGTCTCTTCTCATCTGAAAGGCGATGAAGTGAAGAAAGATACAGAACAATCTGTTGGACAGTCAACAGAGCAATTGTCTTTAGACGAGTTGCAAATTATCCATGCAACATCAGGGCGTGTTCGAGTCCGTGCTATTGACGGGGGCAATAACTCAAAACTTGACACTATCTGCCAAAGTTTACATCGGCGAGATGGTATCAAGGAAGTTTATGTCAATGAGCGAACGGGCAGTTTGGTCATTAACTTTGATGAGCAGAGGCTGTCTTTGTCCCAAGTAATGGAGTTGCTCCAGTCATTTGGTGTAGAGCAGCCGTCTCACCATGAAAGCAAGACAGACCCTTTTGCTGCTTGGAAATCTCTAGATTTCTGGAAAGAACAGGGAATTTCGTTTATTCCCTTGTTTGCCGGATTAGCGGTCACCAGAAGGTTGGGGATCGTGGGTTTTGCTGCATTTCCTGTATACTTCATTACAGCAAATGCAACCCGTCGTGTCATAAGCTATGTAGAATCACAATTTTCAGCAGCAGAAAAAAGCCCATCTTCAAAAGATGGAGATAATACTGCAGTAAAACTCAATAAACTCGACCAATCGTTGTTATCAGAAGTGGAGCAAACATCTACAAACAGAGCAGCCCAGTCTGCAAAAATTACTTACAATGTCGTTCATGCCATTCCGGGACGCATCAGGTTTAATGTACCCCGCGTTGCTCGCGATCGCGCCTATGCTAAGCGACTTGAGAGATTGCTGAAGACAGACTCTTACGTGACGACTGTGCGAGTGAGTTGCGATGCGGCTTCGGTTGCTATTGGCTACGGAAATAGTCAAATACCAGTTTCTTACTGGGCGAATTTGATGCAGTTGGCTGATGAGACAATCCCGCAAACAGCTCCTGTAAAGACTCCAATTGAGCAACAACTTCCAGAACCACAGCAGCAGTCTACCCAATCGACACTATCCATAAGGACAAACGAGGAAGGAGTTTTGGAAGTCGTCGGTCTGTGGTCTGATTATAAAACTCCAGCTCTATCTGCAGCGCTATCCTTCATGGCTAACTTTCCATTAGATATGGTTTCATAAGAGTTTTGGAACGAATCATATTAAAGTGTTTGGTTAGTTAGAACTGTGGCTAGCAGGAACCAATTCTTAGAGCCTGGAAAAGAAGCGAAAATTTTGCAAAAATTCTATACTGACGGTACCGGAAGGGGAAGAAATATCTTCCTCCTATGAGTGTCCCGTTGAGTAGGCTCTAGAAAATCAAAAAGTTGAACGTCTTTATTTTTTTATGCGAGCGAAGAAATGGCAGAACTTAGTGTGCAAATACCAACCTCCAGATTTCATCTTGCTGAAGTAGCGCTACCTGAAAGAAATGGGAAAGCTGCTTTAAAAGAGAAAAATGGACACGCACCAACTCAGATTTCCAAAGTCCAGCACAATGTGGTGCATGCAGTTCCGGGACGGTTGAGGTTGCGAGTACCTCGCCTCCGTTATGATAAGGATTACGCACAGCGCCTCCAATCCTTGTTAGAAGCTGACGCCCTGTTTTCAAGTGTACGTATTAAGCCTACAGCGTCTTCACTAGCAGTAACTTATAAAATTGGTAAAGCCACGGAAGGCAAAATCCGATCGCATCTAAGTTATTTGCTTCAAGCAGCGAGTGACGTTATTGTTCTCAAGCCTTCCACTTTAAAAAAAGCTGCTGAAAGCGAGACAGAAAAACCTTGGCCTGGGATGCAACTCTCAGCTTTGACAACAGTTTTAGCCGTGCTAGCAGGACCTTTTGGGCTACCGATTCCACCCCTGATGATAGCAGCGACTATAGCAGTTACGACATTGCCTGTAGTCCAACGAGCTTGGGAAGGAATTACGGTAGAAAAGAAATTCAATATTGACTTTCTGGATTTTATGGCGATCGCCATCACAACGCTTCAAGGTCAATTTCTGACACCTGCACTCATGCTGGGGTTGATTGAAATTGGCGAGAATATACGCGATCGCACGGCTCGCTCGTCTGCCCAACAAACCTTAGATCTGTTAAGTTCCCTCGGACAGTTCGCCTGGATAGAACGTGATGGAGAGAAAGTCCAAATCCCCATCCAAGACGTGCAAAAAGGGGATACGGTAATCGTTTATCCCGGCGAACAAGTACCTGTTGATGGTACCATCGTGCGTGGAAAAGCATTACTAGACGAGCAAAAACTGACTGGAGAATCCATGCCAGTCTTAAAGAAGAAAGGACAAACCGTCTATGCTTCAACCCTAGTGAGGGAGGGACGAGTTTATATCCTGACAGAGCGGGTCGGTAACGACACTTGTGCTGGACAGAGCATTCAATTAATGCAACAAGCACCCGTTCACGATACCCGAATGGAAAACTACGCTGCAAAAATTGCCCAGAAAGCTGTATTGCCAACTTTACTACTGGGTGGGATTGTGTTTGCCACAACTCGCAACCCAGCAAGAGCCGCCAGCGTCTTAACCCTTGACTTTGCAACTGGAATCAGGGTATCGGTACCAACCACTGTTTTAGCAGCATTAACTTATGCAGCACGACGGGGCGTTCTCATTCGCAGCGGAAGGGCATTGGAAAAACTTGCAGAGATAGATACTGTTGTTTTTGATAAGACAGGCACTTTGACCAGAGGTGAAGCTACTGTCGTTCATGTAGAAAGTCTCAACCCAAATACTTCACCAACACGAGTACTGCAACTAGCAGCTGCAGCCGAACAACGTCTGACCCATCCAGTAGCAGAAGCGATCGTGCGCTATGCAGAAGAACAGAAAATCGAAATTCCTGCCCGTGGCAAGTGGGACTATCAACTTGGTTTGGGTGTACGGGCAGAGATTGATGGAGAAACCGTTTATGTTGGTAGCGAGCGCCTTCTAGAACAAGTTGGCATTGCAATGGAACAGCTTGACGGCAACGAAAAGAAAGCAACCTCAACAATTTATGTAGCAAGCAACGGTCAACTGCAAGGTATAATAAAATATAGTGACGTACTCCGTTCAGAAAGTCGGGAAGTTATTGCAAAACTGTTAACAGTCGAAGGTGTGGAGGTCCACATGCTAACTGGAGATAACAGGCAGACCGCTAGCGTTGTTGCTGCTGAACTTGGTATTGCCCCAACCCATACCCATGCAGAAGCTTTTCCCGAGCAGAAAGCAACAGTTGTCCGCGAACTACACGAACAAGGGAAAACAGTTGCGTTTGTTGGCGATGGTATCAATGATTCGCCCGCTTTAGCATACGCTGATGTTTCTGTTTCTTTTGCCAATGGCTCTGACATTGCCCGTGAAACAGCAGATGTAGTACTGATGCAGAATGACCTGCACGGTTTGCTAGAGGGAATTGAGATTGCTCGTAAAGCCAAGCAGCTCATTCAGCAAAATACAGCTATGATTGCTGTTCCCAATTTAGCCGCCTTAGTCGTGGCAGTTTTATTTGGTCTTAACCCCCTAGCAGCAACGATGGTGAACAACGGTTCGACAGTTGTTGCAGGAGTTAACGGTTTGCGTCCAATTTTGAGAAGTCGCGACCGCAAAACTCTCCCCGCAGCTAGATGAGATGGTTGTGGTAACAAGAGTACCTTAGTGTGTTTTACTAATTCCTGGAGGAAATAATCATGGCACCAAAAATTACTGATTTTGTTGAAGACGCAGGCGCACCCGGAATCATCGCCGGTATTGGTGCAGTCCTTCTTGCACCTGTCGTTATTCCTGTCGTTGCTGGAATTGGTAAGCCAATAGCCAAGTCTATTATTAAGAGTGGACTTGTTCTTTTTGAAAAAAGCAAAGGCGCTGTTGCAGAACTCGGCGAAAGCTGGGAAGACATGGTTGCTGAAGCAAGAGCAGAACTAGCTGAAGGCAGACAATTGCCAGCAGTTGATGTTGCAGGAACATCAGTTGATAATTCTGATAACGGTTTGTAAGTACCCCATCCCCAACTCTACTCGGTTGAGGGAGAAGGAAACCAGAGCGCTGACCTTTATACCCTCATTCCCATCTCGCCATCGCCACTTGGGAATGTTTTCACCCTTACCCCCTCGTTCCCAGGCTCCGCCTGGGAATGTCTTAGTCAAGGCTCCGCCTCCCCCAATTTTTTGCCTGTTAATTTGCTTGTTAAAAAGCCCTCCATGTATTGGGAAAAAAGAAATTGAATAACAACGGTTACACTCATCTAACTGAAATGCCAAAAATAATCCAAGAAGAATGTAGGAAAAAATCTACATCTCAACCCATATATACAAAAGTTGTCAGTTCTACTCCAGGGCGATTGCGTTTGAGAGTAGCCTCTCGCTACCGTCAATCGGGAGATATAGAGCGCATTGCAAACGCCTTACAAGCTCAACCAAATATTAATCAAGTCAGAACTAATATTCAAAATGGCAGTATCGTTATACAGCACGATACACAAGATGACAGCTTTGAAAATGTTCTCGCAACTTTAAAAGATTTAGGCATTATATTTGGTGATATAGCAGTAGGAAAATCTGAGGCTGCAGCAGGGGTATCTGATGCTGTGGTGGACTTGAATAAGCGGGTGAGAAAAGCAACAAATAACTCTGTTGATTTGCGATTCCTTTTTCCTTTAGGTTTGGGCATTCTTTCCATTCGGAAATTACTTGTGAGCGGGCTACAGTTCGAGATTATTCCCTGGTATGTATTGGCATGGTACGCCTTTGATAGCTTTATTAAACTCCACGGGATGACCCAGCACTCAACAAACGAGTCAGAAAATTAAGATAATTTTCCTGAGAAGTAGACAAAAATGGCTAATGGCTAATGGCTAATGGCTAACTACCAGTGGAACAATAGTATCGTTCTCCTAATTTCCATAGCTTCAAAGAAACGATCAGAAAAAGAATACCTGCTAGTGGCGAGACGTAACAAAACCATAAAGGTATTAAAAAAGCACGTTCTTTTTCCAGCACTGCTACCAAAGGAAAATAGCTGACACAACCAAAGGGTATCAAGAAAGTAAAGAATCGCTGAAACCACTTGCCATAAATTGAAAGAGGATACTGAGCAGTTTCCACTCCTCCATAAGTGAGGATATTCATAATTTCAAGAGACTCAATAGTCCAAAAGGTAAGCGTTGCTTGTATGATAACAATGCCAACAAAGAGTGCAACACTGCCAATAAATGAAGAGCCTAAAAGCCACAATGTTTTCACAGTAAAAGGAATATGGAGAGTTGAAAGCGACCACCCCATGACTACCAATCCTTGAGAAAATCGTCCTATTCGTTTCAAGGTAAATTCCATTCCTAAAAGTTGAAGTACGGTTGTGCGCGGACGCAGAAGCAAACGGTCGAAGTCACCGTTTTTAATGATTTTTGTGAAGGAATCAAATCCCCGTCCGAGAGCATCAGCACAGGCAAAAGAAATATTAATCGTGCCATAAAATAAAGCAATTTCGGCAAGAGTCCACGTACCAATACTGTTAAAACGAGTAAAAAGCGCCCATATTCCCAAAAATTCAATAACAGTTCCTAAAAATTGCCCTAAGACTTGAAGCCAGAAGGAAACTTTATACTGCATTTGCGACTTAAAAGATACAGAGATATATCGAAGGTAAAGTAAAAAATTATTCACCATTCACCCACCTTGAATAACAAGCTTTTTTACACCATAGTTCACTAAAAAACGTCCAAAGATAATAATAACAACTATCCAAAAAAATTGATGAAGCAATACATTAAACAATTCGTTTGGTGGGAGATTACCAGTAAAAAGACGAAAAGGTTTATCTAGAAGCCCTGAGAAGGGAAGGAAATTTAAAAACGGTTTGAGCCATTCAGGGAAAAGTGGCAGGGGAATAATCATTCCAGAAAAAATAGAAATCAGAGTGGGAAGTACACTATTGATTCCCTCACCAGAAATTGTCCACATCATTGAAACAGTTAGAAGCATTGTTATTGCAGATGAAAGCAGAATTGCACCAATAAAGGAGAGAAAAAAAGCAACTCCTGCAGCAAAGGAGGATGGCAAAAAAAGCGATCGCTCCGAAAACCCTAAAATGGGAAAAAGCAATATTGTGATACTAAGAAGTGGAATACCACGAAGTATCAGGGGTGCTGTACGAAGTGCTAAAGCGCGAGCCAACCAATAGTTATAAAGGTCAGTGGGTCGAAGAAGATCGTACCCCACCCCACCAGAACGGATGAGTTCTTGAATTTCTCTATCACCTCCCCAAGGGACGATCGCTATCAAAAACGCTTGTCCGAGCCACACGTATCCTGTAGCCTCGCGGAGAGTCATAGGTTGAGCGGAGATTGCATGAGTGAAAAATGCCTCAAGAACCATAACTTTTACAAAACCCCAAAAAAGTTGAGTTCCAACCCCTGCTAAAGCAGCAGTACGATACTGCAACAGAAGCGCAAATCTTGCAACAAACAATGACCAATATGCTTTCATATATGTTTTTCTTTGGTAATCTTAACGTTTCGTCGCTTTTAAGATACAGTAGATAAGTATAGATATGACTGAGTGCAGCCACTTCAGGTAGAATCGGGTCAGTAAACTATCCATTTGATGTCAAAATTCCTTCAGAGTTTGCGTACAGTTCGGCAATTATCTCCTCAATAGGTGGATTTTCAACGAAAAGATCCTCTACTTCGTATTTTGATGTAACCTGGGCAATTAGGGACGCAGCAGAAAGCTTTGCGGGATCGAAGGCAAGAGTTACGGTACGTCCTTCCTTGGAAATGATACTGACCCCTTCTTCCTCAAAGCAAAAATCATCCTTTATCAAGTCAATTCTTAAGTACCGACGTGAGGAAACTTGAGAACGCAACTTTGCGAGAGAACCGTCACAAAGAATCTCACCACCACCAATAATAATGACGCGATCGCACAACGCCTCAATATCATCCATATCATGAGTTGTCAGGATGGTAGTGACTTGATGGGTTTTGTTCAGCGTTTTGACAAATTTTCGTACTGCAAGCTTTGAAACTGCATCCAACCCTATAGTAGGTTCATCAAGAAAAAGAATCTCAGGTCTGTGAAGCATTGCAGCTGCAAAGTCACAGCGCATTCTTTGACCGAGGCTTAACTGTCTTACAGGAGTGGAGAGAAAGCTAGAAAGGTCGAGCAAATCGATCATTTCTGCTCGTGTCTTGAGATACTCTGAATGGGGAATGCAATAGATATCTCGAAGCAAGTCAAAAGACTCAATCGCAGGTAAATCCCACCACAGTTGCGTTCGCTGACCAAATACAACACCAATACGACCAACGTGCTCTATTCTATCTGTCCAGGGAGTTCGTCCGTTAATTATGCATTTTCCACCAGAGGGTACTAAAATACCACTTAAAATCTTAATGGTCGTTGATTTACCTGCTCCATTTGGACCTATATATCCTACAAGTTCTCCCTTCTCTAAGGAAAACGAAACTCCTTTCAATGCATGGACTTCTTTGGTTTTTCGCTGCACGAGCCCTCGTATTGAACCGAGAATACCAGAGGAGCGTTCGGAAATAAAGAAAGTCTTCTTGAGGTCTTCAACAAGAATGTGAGACATAATATGACTGGTTTGCGATCGTTTGAAAGAGTGTTATACCATATTGGATTTTAGATTAGCTAAACTTGACCGAGCTAAAGTTTAGTAACAGCGATCGCAGGGATAAGTTATTGCTGGCTCAGAGGATGTAGAGCTATTTTTTTCAAATAGAATTGCTCTCAAGCAAGTGTTAAGTTCGTCCAGCTAAACTTGCAACGACTGTGACTAACTCCGCAGGTTCAACGGGTTTGGGCAAATGTATTTGAAAACCTTCTTGTAAAGCTCGCAATCTGTCCTCTGTTCGAGCGTAAGCTGTTAATGCAGCCGCCGGAATTTTTGCACCTTGTTCGGAAAGCGGAATTTTGCCAGTCCGTTCGAGCGATCGCACTTCACGAATCAGGGTATAACCATCTTCATTTGGCATACCTATATCGCTTACCAAAACATCCGGTCTCCATTGTGCAATCACTTCTAACGCTTCCCGTACACATCCCACTGCTTTGACTTCAGCTTGACACTGTTGCAACACGATACTTAAAAAATCACGGGTGTCCGTTTCGTCATCTACAACAAGTACCCGAATACCCAGGAGGGAGGGTGTGGCGGTAAAAGTTCCCCTTGTCTCCCTATCTGCTTGTCCCCTTATCTCCCTGTCTTCCTCATCTTTCTTACCCAAAAGGGGTAGCTTGACTGTAAAAGTAGTACCTTGTCCTTTACCGGGACTTTCTACACTCACGATCCCACCATGTAGTTCTACTAAATGACTGACAATTGCTAATCCCAAACCCAATCCGCCAAAAGATCTTGTTGTAGAACTATCAGCTTGACGAAAACGGTCAAAGACGTATGGAAGAAAATCAGGACAAATACCAATACCCGTATCGCTAACCTGAATTTGGACATAGGACAATGGGAATTGGGAATTTAAGTCGCGCAACGATTCCTTATGCTTTACAACTGACAAGCGAACTTCAACATGACCCCCCTGAGATGTAAATTTTATGGCATTGGATAGTAAATTCCATATAATTTGTTGCAATCGTTCGCTATCACCAATGACTGTAAATTGGGAACTGAGGGCTGGGGACAGAGAAGTGAGTGATGGGTTACGAATGTCATTGTAGGAAGCCCCCTTCATATTTAAGCAACTAGCTTGGTTGCGAAATTTCTGCGTATTTTCTTCCCGATCGCCAGTCTCCTGTCCTGTCTCCCCTAAAACATAAAACTTTAAATCGATCTCTTTTGTCTCAGCTGCTAAACGAACTGTTTCCAGTGCAGTTTCAATAATAGACACTAGGTTGCAAGGACGAACATTAAGGCGTAATTTGCCTCTAATCATCCGCGAAATATCTAACAAATCTTCTATCAGTTGTGTTTGCGCTTTGGCATTGCGCTCAATAGTCTCTAATGCTTTTGATACTTTGGTTTCATCAAGTTGGCGTCGAGAACGCAACAACTGCGTCCAACCAAGAATTGCATTGAGGGGCGATCGCAATTCGTGAGATAGAATTGCCAAAAATTCATCTTTCATGCGATTTGCTTCTTTGAGTTGCTCTGTTTGCTGTTGCAAAGAAGCTATGAGCTTTGCACGTTCCATTGCAATAGCAATTTGATCGCAAACTGCTTGCATCATCCCCATTTCATTTTGGGTAAATTTCACCCGAGTAAGACTGCCAAAAGCAAGAGTTCCTAAAAGCTGTCCCTGAGCTATGAGAGGATAACTGTAATATGCCGTAATTCCAATAGAGCGGAGAAATTCTGTTTTTGTGTCAGTTAATTGCTGTACGTTTTCTAAGGCTATTGGTTGGCGTTGTTGCGATACCGTTCCACTCACTCCTTGACCAAATTCCAGCCACTCAATTTCTTTGACTTGTTCTTCAGAAACCCCTGTATAAGATGCTAGCTGTAAAATCTGTTTATCCTCATAAACTAAATAATTAAAATACGTATCCAAGCGAATTTGTTGTGCAAGTTTTTTAAACAAACTATCAATAAGTGCTACAGGTTGTTGGCTTGAGAGTAAATCGCTGGCTGTACCAAACAATAGCTGAAGTCTCTTGTAACCCAGCGACAGTGCTTTTTCCACCTGTTTTAAGTTAGTAATTTCTTGAAACACCAAAACACAGGTTGCAGGATAACCGTGCATAGCTGGTAAAGTATCGGCAAATATCAGTAGCGAGCGAATCCCTACTGGTGTATGCCAATCCAATTCAAATCCTTCAATACGTTCGCCGCGAGCCACTCTCACCCCAGGTGCTTCCTCTAGTGGAATGGGATTTCCCGCAGCATCAGTGGCATAATAGTATGTTTTGTAATCTTCCTGCGATTCTGCTTTGGGAAATTTGCCTCCAGCCACTTTATCAGCCGCAACGTTTGCAAAAGTCACTTTTGCAGTTCCCGGTTCTATCAACAGCATTGGCATTGGCATAAGATTGAGCAAATCTTCCAGCCATTTTTGTTGGTTGCGGAGCGTTTCTTCTACCTGTTTGCGTTCTGTAATATCATTTGTAAAAGCCAGAATTTGTTCGATGTTTCCCTTTTTATCTAATAGCGGTAAATATTTTATTTCTGTCGTAAATTCTCCGTAATCAGGTAAGTTCATTACGACTTCTATTTTTTGTAACGTTTTTGTTTCCTGCGCTTGAATCAAAGTGGAAAGGTAAGGTTTTGTCACGTCTGGTGGAAAGAGTTCCTCGTCTGTTCTACCAATTATTTCTTCTTTTGGCTTCTTAATACGCTGTAATGCTGCGGCATTAACAAACTCTAATTGCCGTTTACCATTGTAGATAGCAAAAACATCTGGGATATTATCTAGTGCTAATCGAAACCGTTCTTCACTTTGCCGTAATGCTTGCTCTACCTGCTTGCGAACGCTTAAATCTAGAATAAATGCAACGGATTCTTCTCGATTTTCTCCAACTAAGGTATAACCAACCAAAACTGGTATGCGGCTCCCATCTGTACGAATATATTCTTTTTCGTAAGGTGTACAAGCTCCTTTGGAGATCGCTTCAGAAATCCGTTCTGCATCTAAAGGTAAATATTCTGGCGGAGTAATATCAGTCCATTTAATTTTGTCTGCTTGTAAATCTTCTCTTGTATAGCCAATCATCCGCAAAAATTCGTCGTTAGCGTTGCGGACGCGACCGTGAATATCGCCAAAGAGAATGCCAATAACGTTAGAATCTACAAAGCTACTGAGTTTTTCTTCATTGACCTTCAGAGCTTGTTGGACGCGATCGCGTTGCTTCCCCAATTTTTCTAAAGCCGCTGCACTTTCCCATATCAATACACAAAAGCTGACAATTAGGACAACCACAAGCAAGGATACCGCCAATTCTGGTTCATACCACCTTGCTCTCAACCCTTGTAAAGCGATCCATCCCAGGACTAAAGGGACTGCGATCGCCGCTAACAGTAATCGACGTGCTAGCACACCACTATAGGTATCGCTAGTTATTAACCGCATCAACCCTTCATTGGGATGAACGGCTAAAATCCCAACGCAAAGCACTGTAACTATCAGTGCAGTATTCAGTGCCATTCCCTCATCTTGGGATGGAAAACTGTATAATATACTGACTCCGTAAGCATACCCAATAATAACCTGTAGGGATATTAAAGCAGCGATAAGGCTAAAGACTTGGGCATACCAATAGTTGCGACGGGTTTTGGGTTGATTCACCAGTTCCAAAGCCCTGCCAAGAACTATAAAGTTTAGTGCTGTATTTATGCCCATCCCTTCCCAATGGATTACCCCCAAACCATTTAGGAAGTCGCTATGCAGCAGTGCATCCACTCTCAAATCCCAGTGGAATACGTAGTGACTGACTCTCAACAAACCAATTGTTAGAACTACGATCGCACAGACTTTACTAATGACAGTCAGAGCAATTGTCTCTTTTTTGTCTCTTTCTTCTTTTAAGGACAGCCATAGAGATATACCAGATAAAAAGAAGCAAACTGCTGTATCAACCTCCATACTTCCCGTACCGAAAGAGAGGAACGATGTCAGCCACTTTTGATTCAACCACCAGCCAATAAATACCAATAAACCAAAGCTAGCAGCGATCGCACTTGCAGCCCGTGCAACCACTGAATGTGAAGAGAGTTGGTGTGAACTTTGTTGGTGCAAGCGACTTACTCTTAACATTTAAGGCTTTATTACCGCTATAGTCTGATACGGTAATTCAAGCGTTTTTTAAATATAAATCCATTTTTATTCTATATTCCCTGACATTTCCTTTTATTTACATCTATCTTTTTACAGATTGTTTTTTCGGCTTTTTTATGTATTAAAAGCCGAACTTTCAGAGCAAAAGGCAGAAGGTCGTTGAAGATCTAACTGTTAGCGACAGTAAGCATAGCAATTTAGTTCCAATACAAACGACTTCTACCCTTTACGCTGCTTTTTGCAACTCTTCAAGTCGAGCGAAAACTTCTTTACTATGGGTAGCAGGATTCACTTTCACAAAAGTCTCGCGCAAGACACCATTTGGATCGATGATAAAACTGTGGCGTACTGACACAAAGCTCATCCAGGAACCGTAGGCTTTGCTAACTGCACCAGTGGTATCAGCCAACAAGGGGAATTTTAAACCTTCTGAATCACAAAATTCAGCATGAGAATTGACATCATCAGCGCTTACACCAACAATCTGAGCGTTTTTTTGGAGATACTTTGGCAAGTCTTGCTGAAAGCGACGGGCTTCTATAGTACAGCCAGGAGTAAAATCTTTGGGATAGAAGTAAAGTACCACCCACTTACCACGTAGCTCGGCGAGAGAAAGTTTGCCATCACCAGTATTGGTTGGCAGTGTAAAATCAGGTGCCGGTTGATTAATGACTGGAAGTTTGCCACCAAGGGCATTAGCAACTGGGGCAAAATTCAACCAACTGATGATAGCAAAACAGCTAGCAAATAATATGTTCAAAAAAGTGCGGCGAGAAATCATAATGATTTATACCAGAAACACAACTTAATATAAGTTTACAATTTCTGGTCGCCATTCTGAGAGTCTCAAGATTCCGAAGCAGTCTCTACAGGTTCAATGTACTGACTATCAAGGAGAAAAGCGCCCCTTGCAAAGCGAACACCCCAGTATCCACCAGGACGACGGTCAATAACTATACCTTCTTCCCCAATGCGAATAACATCAGGAGGGCGCAGCATGGGCATGGGTTCGGCAGTTTTTACGTAAGGTGGTAGTGATACAATGCGTACTTTACTACCTACAGCAAATTCTTTGGACATAATGTTGAGTTAATTGCTAATGGCTAATTGCTAATGGCTAATTGCTAATTGTCCACTAATTATTAACTATTAGCCTAACTATTAGCCATTAGCCCTCCCTTGTATCTCAGTAGCGAAAATGCTATGTGCAAGGCACACGCTAAGCGCAAAGCGCACGCTCCGCGATGCCGAAGGCTATGCCCGCAGGGCTATACGCCCTCCCTTGTTCGCCAGTTGCCAGGGTGCGGGAAACCCGCCTGTAGCACTGGACTCACCATTAGCCATTAGCCATTAGCTATTAGCCATTAGCCATATTATGGTGCTTGCCAAATTTTTTGATGGTACTTTTCTATATCTGCATAAGGATCTTCGGGTGGATGGGTATGGTCGTCAGTGTGATGGTGGTGATGGTGGTCATGAGTGTGGGAATGCTCGTGTTTGTTATTTGCTAAAGCAGATAGACGGAATTTACACATCTCACAATTCATTTGTACTTGTTCTAGTTGAGTTTCAATTTCTCTTTCTCTCAGTACGGACAGGAGAACTGGATGTAATCCCATCTCTGGTAGACAAGTTATGGAAATATCTGGATGTTGCTCTTGCTGTTGAGCGGTGATATTAAATATCTTTTTTACTAATGCCCCTGTAAATAGGAAGTATGGCAAAACGATAATGCGTTTGGGCTGATAAAGCCGTGCGCGGGAAAATCCTTCTTCTAACCTGGGGTGGGTAATGCCAATAAAGCAGGTTTCTACGGTGGAGTAACCGCTTCCTTCCCAAAGAATGCGAGCGAGTTTGCATACGTCTCCATTAGCGTCGGGATCGCTCGAACCACGTCCAACAAATAAGAGAACGGTATCAGAACGCGATATTTGTTCGGGGTTGTGTTCGGGTTTGTCAAGTTCAGCTAGACGCGATCGCCACAGATCTACAATTACAGGAGTAATGCCAAAATGACGCCCGTAGTGAAACTTTAACTGTGGATGTCGGGATTTAGCACGATCGAGTTCATTTGTGACATCAAATTTATTATGGCGTGCAGCAAATAACAGTATGGGCAATACCGTCAGTTCAGTGTAACCTTGTGCCACACATTGGTCTATACCTTGCTGAATGGAAGGAACAGTCAGTTCCAAAAAGCAAGGCAAAACTGGACGTGATGTATCTAAAGCTTGGTAAAGAGTCGCAAAATCTAATAAAGCTTGTCTTCCTTCTTCATCCCTAGTACCGTGTCCAACCATTAACAAAGGACGTTGTATTGGTAGGGGTAACAGTTTTAGACTTTGAGCAGTTGAAGATTCTGAATAAAAGTGATTTGGAGTATTGGTGGTCAGCATCCAGTTATAAGGCTCCCTTCCCGTGCTACGCAGGAAATAGAGTGAGCAGGTAATAAATAGGCGTTCTGGCTAACGCAATTTTGGATTTTAGATGGCAATAATCTAAAATCTAAAATTCGTTTACAGCTGCGGCACAGCCCCGGACTTGCACCGGAGTTTCCCTATTCTGTTACAGTTCACGTTTGCTTTGCTATCTTAGCCGATCTAACTGAGTAACAAAATACGGGGGGAGGGGAGAGAATAAATATTGACGTACACGCCAAAGGCAAATATTAAAAATGCGAGTAAAATTTTAATCGCTTATGGAATAAATACGTATCACATATTATGTCTAATTTAACTCTACCGTTCGCTTCTGTCTACGGACCTGTAAAATCTTGGCGGTTTGGGCGATCGCTTGGCATCGATCCTATTGGTTGTATCTCAACTTGTTCTTTCAATTGTGCTTACTGTCAACTCGGGGAGATCGAAGTTCGCACCATCAAGCGTCAAATATTTGTTCCTACAGAGCAAATTGTTCGGGACTTACAAGCTTTTAAACCTTGGGAATTTGATGTTGTGACTTTAAGCGGGAGTGGCGAACCGACTCTAGCACTAAATTTAGAAGAAATTCTTACCGCTGTTAAAGAGATAACGCAACGACCTACAGTTGTGTTAACAAATAGCACTTTGCTCAACAGTTCAGAAGTGCGATCGGCTCTTACCCTAGCAGATACGGTTGCAGCTAAGTTAGATGCTATTTTATTAGAGCAATTGCAAAGGGTTAATCGCCATGTAGAGGGTGTAGATCTATCGTCTATTTTAGCTGGGCTGGAAAAATTTCACCAAGAGTACCAAGGAAGCCTAACTATCCAAACTACGATCTTATTTCCTTGGTCTTTGGAAGAACGCCTTGCTTACATTGATTTAGTACAGCACTTAGAGCCAGATGAAATTCAACTGAATACTCCTACACGTCCTCGACCATTAGTTCATCAATTAGAAGCACGAGGTAATGATACCGAATCTCTTCCTTATTCAACAAGAACTCTCAAACAAGTGAGTGCAACTTTTTTACAAACATTTGCGGTTCAGATTGAGGAAGCGACTGAGATTCCCGTGCGTGTTACACCTGTTGCTCCTTTGTGACCTATACCTACTCCGTGGGAACTCCAAAGCCAGCAGTTAAGGCAACTGTGGGGGATTTCCCCCGTTGTAGCACCAGGCGTCGCAAAGAATGCAAAAAATGTTGACTTTTTTTACATTCTCTCTAAAACATTGATTCCTAGTAAGGATAATCCAAGCTTCAAAGTTCTAGCTGTCACGTCACACAGTATGAGTCGCGATGTTCGCACGGGTTCTTCAGATTTCAGAACTGGGCAATTTTCAAAGAATTGATTGTACTTTTGGCTCAACTGATACAAATACTCGCACAACCGATTTGGCAGCAAATCTTTTTCAACTTCAGCCAGGACTTCATCTAACTGTAACAAATGTTTTGCTAAATTCAGTTCTAATTCTTCTTGCAGAATAATTGGTACATCTGCTCTGAGTTTGTCATAGTCAATGTTACCTTCACGGCTAATGCCTTGAGTTCTGACGTAAGCATAGAGCATATATGGTGCCGTGTTGCCTTTTAAAGCTAACATCTTTTCATAACTAAAAATATAGTTACTGGTACGGTTTTGGCTAAGGTCAGCATATTTAACAGCACTAACGCCAACTATCTGCGCTACGTCAGCAATGAATTCTTCTTTTTCTTGCCGTCCTTCTTCTTTGAGTCTGTATTCTAAATCTTTACGAGCGTGAGCGATCGCTCCATCTAATAAATCTCGCAACTTTACTGCTTCCCCAGAACGAGTTTTCAATTTTTGACCATCTTCTCCAAGTACTAAACCAAAGGGGGTGTGAACGAACTCGACATTGTCTGTAATCCAACCCGCTTTTCTTCCTACTTGAAAAATTTGGGCGAAGTGGTTGGTTTGTTCTGCACCTACTGGATAAATGACTTGTTGCACTTTCTCGACCTGAACCCGGTGGCGAATTGCTGCTAAGTCTGTAGCCGCGTAGTTGTAACCTCCATCGGATTTTTGCACAATTAAAGGTAAAGGTTCGCCTTCCCTATTTGTAAAACCGTCAAGAAAAACGCATTTTGCTCCTTGGTTTTCTACCAACAGACCTTGTTTATCAAGTTCTTCTACTACTTGGGGTAGTAAAGCGTTATAGAAAGACTCCCCCCTTTCAATAAAGGGAGCAATTCCTAACAAATCGTATATGACTTGGTATGCTCTGCTGGAGAGTTGACAGACAATTTTCCACGCTAGTAAAGTTTTTTCGTCACCAGCTTGTAGTTTGACAACTGATTGGTGTGCTGCTTTGCGGAAATCTTCGTCTGCATCAAACCGTTTTTTTGCTTCTCGGTAAAATGAGGATAAGTCGCCTAGGTTGAGCGTTTCAGTGGTTGTTAAAGCTTCCGGATATGCTTCTTCTAAATAAGCAATCAACATTCCAAAGGGTGTTCCCCAGTCACCTACATGACTGATCCGCAAAACTTCATGACCCATGAATTCTACAATTCGAGCAAGGCAATCTCCAATAATTGCCGGTCGTAAATGCCCTACGTGCATTTCTTTAGCAATATTTGGGCTGGGATAATCTACAATAACTCGCTTGGGATTCTTAGCTGGTGCTACTCCCAGTCTCGGATCGGCTTGAATGGCTTTGAGCTGTTCTACCAGGTATTCTGTTTCTAGCTTGAGATTGATAAATCCAGGACCTGCTATCTCTGGGGGTTTGCAAATACCTGTTAGGTCTAGTTTGCCAACAATTTGTTGTGCGATCGCTCTTGGCTGCTGTCCCAACTGTTTTGCTAGGGATAATGCAACATTTGCCTGGTAGTCTCCAAATTTTGGATTGCTAGCAGGTACTAATATTGGGTCTGCTTTCGCATACTCAGCGCCGAAAGCTGCGGCTAAAGCCTCTTGTAATTTCAGTTTTAGTTTTTCTTGTGTAGCTTTCATAGATGAATTTTTATACTCCAGAGAGAGATTTTCTCTCCAACTATAGGTTTTATCTGCTCGCAGACAATTTTTTGGGGAATTATTTGATTTTCATGCTTAAATCCAACCAACAGGATTGGGTCACGGGCGCACTACTCGAAATGTAGTCTACACCTGTCTCAGCTACAGGACGAATAGTTTCTAAAGTAATGTTGCCAGAAGCTTCTATTTTAACGCGGCTGTCATGTTGCCGAATACGGGAAACTGCCTGACGCATCAAATCAACCGACATATTATCTAACATAATGATGTCCGCACCATATTGTAATGCTTCTTTGACTTGATCTAAATTTTCAGTTTCTACTTCTATTGTTAGGGGATAGGGAATTTGGTGGCGTATGCGGGATATTGCTTTCCCAATTCCTCCTGCTGCTGCAATGTGATTGTCTTTGATCATGACGGCGTCATCTAAACCCATCCTGTGATTGACTGCTCCTCCTACGGCGATCGCATATTTTTCTAAAAGTCTCAACCCAGGTGTTGTTTTGCGCGTATCTACCAACTTGGTTGGGAGGTCAGCTATTTTCTCAACATATTTCCTTGTTAGGGTAGCTATGCCACTCAGACGCATAACTATATTAAGTGCAACTCGTTCACCCGTAAGCAGCGCATCTAAAGGTCCATTGATTTCAGCAACAACGTCTCCTCGTGCTCGACTTTCGCCTTCAGCCACAACTGGCACAAAATGGATTTTTTCGTTCAATAGATTGAACACTTTTGCTGCTATGGGTAACCCAGCAATGACTCCATCGGCTTTCGCTACCCAATTTGCCTGTCCTTCTTCACCATCAAGCAGTGCTTGTGTTGTGCGATCGCCTCGACCAATATCTTCTAATAACCACTCGCGCAGTAACGGTTCTAGCACTATTGTTGGTGGCAGTATTCCTAATTTATTCACGACTTTCAAATTTCCTCTAGCTCTGTCAAAATTACTTTACCCTAAAACCCTTCTCCTACGAGGCTTTCGGCCATATCAAAAAAATTTTTCAAAAAATCTTCAAAAAAATGTTGACAGTAGGAAGTGAGGTCGCTAATATAAAAAAGTGCCTGATGAGGCGGGCGCACAAACGAGCGACGCCAAAAGGTGCCGAACCTTGAAAATTCTATAGTTTGAAAGCAATTATACAGCTTTTACTTGGCGTAAGTAAAGAATAAACCCGTAGTTGAAGGGAAAAATTCAACAAAGAGCTAAACAAACACTTCAAAACGGAGAGTTTGATCCTGGCTCAGGATGAACGCTGGCGGTATGCTTAACACATGCAAGTCGAACGGTCTCTTCGGAGATAGTGGCGGACGGGTGAGTAACGCGTGAGAATCTGGCTTCAGGTCCGGGACAACAGTTGGAAACGGCTGCTAATACCGGATGTGCCCATGGGTGAAAGGCTAGCTGCCTGGAGATGAGCTCGCGTCCGATTAGTTAGTTGGTGTGGTAAGAGCGCACCAAGACGGCGATCGGTAGCTGGTCTGAGAGGACGATCAGCCACACTGGAACTGAGACACGGTCCAGACTCCTACGGGAGGCAGCAGTGGGGAATTTTCCGCAATGGGCGAAAGCCTGACGGAGCAATACCGCGTGAGGGAGGAAGGCTCTTGGGTTGTAAACCTCTTTTCTCAGGGAATAATAAGTTGAAGGTACCTGAGGAATAAGCATCGGCTAACTCCGTGCCAGCAGCCGCGGTAATACGGAGGATGCAAGCGTTATCCGGAATGATTGGGCGTAAAGCGTCCGCAGGTGGTTTATCAAGTCTGCTGTCAAAGCGTCTGGCTTAACTAGATAAAGGCAGTGGAAACTGAGAGACTGGAGTATGGTAGGGGTAGAGGGAATTCCCGGTGTAGCGGTGAAATGCGTAGAGATCGGGAAGAACACCGGTGGCGAAAGCGCTCTGCTGGACCATAACTGACACTGAGGGACGAAAGCTAGGGGAGCGAATGGGATTAGATACCCCAGTAGTCCTAGCCGTAAACGATGGATACTAGGCGTTACGCGTATCGACCCGCGTAGTGCCGGAGCCAACGCGTTAAGTATCCCGCCTGGGGAGTACGCACGCAAGTGTGAAACTCAAAGGAATTGACGGGGGCCCGCACAAGCGGTGGAGTATGTGGTTTAATTCGATGCAACGCGAAGAACCTTACCAGGGCTTGACATGTCGCGAATCCCGATGAAAGTTGGGAGTGCCTTAGGGAGCGCGAACACAGGTGGTGCATGGCTGTCGTCAGCTCGTGTCGTGAGATGTTGGGTTAAGTCCCGCAACGAGCGCAACCCTCGTACTTAGTTGCCATCATTAAGTTGGGAACTCTAAGAAGACTGCCGGTGACAAACCGGAGGAAGGTGGGGATGACGTCAAGTCAGCATGCCCCTTACGTCCTGGGCTACACACGTACTACAATGCTGTGGACAG